>NZ_JBVIDV010000016.1:0-59313 GCF_055572195.1 Streptomyces sp. NPDC030809 | reverse complement strand
CAACCCCCCGGGGGGGGGGGGGGTGGGGGTTCCTTTCCCCAGGTCCTGCCCCCCGGGCGGGCCCGGGGTACAAGAGGCGGGGGCCCCCCCCCCCCACCCCGGTGTCAGGGCCGCCAGTGGGCGGCCAGGTCGCCCCACAGGTAGGCGGTGGACTCGACGCCCTTGAGGAGCAGGTCGATCTCGACCTTCTCGTTGGGGGCGTGCCAGCCGTCGGACGGTACGGAGATCCCGAGGAACAGCACGGGTGCGCCGAGCACGTCCTGGAGGTCGGCGGCGGGCCCGGAGCCGCCCTCGCGGGTGTAGCGGACCTTCTCGCCAAAGGCGCGGCCCATGGAGCGGGCGACGGACTGGAGGGCGGGGTGGTCCAGCGGGGTCAGGCAGGGGCGGGTGGGGGCGCCGAAGGTGATCTCGTGGCGGATGCCGGCCGGGATCTGCGCGGCCACCCAGTCCTTGACCGCGGCCTCGATGACGTACGGGTCCTGGCCGGAGACCAGCCGGAACGACAGCTTGAGCCGGGCGCCCCGGGGGATGATCGTCTTGCCGCCGGGGCCCTGGTAGCCGCCGCCGATGCCGTTGAGCTCGGCGGTGGGGCGGGCCCAGACGCGCTCCAGGGTGGAGTAGCCGGCCTCGCCGAGGGTGCCGTACGACTTGGCGGTGCGGAGCCACTCGGCCTCGTCGAAGGGCAGTTCGGCGATCAGTTCGCGCTCGGTGTCGGTGAGCTCGGCGATGCCGTCGTAGAAGCCGGGGATGGTGACGCGCTCGTTCTCGTCGTGCAGGGCGGCGACGAGGCGGGCGGCGACGGTGGCGGGGTTGGGCACGGCGCCGCCGAAGGAGCCGGAGTGGATGTCCTGGTCCGGGCCGTACAGCTCGATCTCGCAGTCGGCGACCCCGCGCATGCCGGTGCAGACGGTGGGGGTGGTCTCGGACCACATGCCGGTGTCGGAGACGATCACGACGTCGGCGGCGAGGCGTTCGGCGCGGGCTTCGACGAGCTCGCGGAAGTGCGGGGAGCCGGACTCCTCCTCACCCTCGATGAGCAGCTTGAGGTGGACGGCGGGGGCGGTGCGGCCGGTGGCGGCGAGGTGGGCGCGGACGCCGAGGGTGTGGAAGAACACCTGGCCCTTGTCGTCCGCGGCGCCGCGGGCGTACATCCGGCGGCCGTCGGGGGTGACGTACGGCTCGAACGGCTCGGTGTCCCAGCCGTCCTCGCGGGCGGCGGGCTGCACGTCGTGGTGGCCGTAGACGAGGACGGTCGGGGCGCCGGGGTCCTCGCTGGGCCATTCGGCGTACACGGCCGGGGCGCCGGCGGTCGGCCAGGTCTCGGTGACCGGGAAGCCGGTCTCGGCGAGCTTCGCCGCCAGCCAGGCGGCGCTGCGCTGCACGTCGGCGGCGTGGTCGGGCTGCGCGGAGACCGACGGGATGCGGAGCCACTCGGCGAGGTCGGCGAGGAAGGCCTCGCGGTGCGTGTCGATGTACGTGCGGACGGCGCTGTCCGGGGTGTCGCTCATGCGGTCGAGCCTAGCTGCCGTCCCGGGGGTGCTTTCCCGTGTCCGTTTTGCCTTGGAGGATCCGCTCAAGGGCGGCCCGGCCGGGGAGCCGGCGGGGCCGGATGACGCGGCCGCTGCGCACGTGCAGGAAGGCGGTGGTGACCCGCTCGGGGTCGATGCCGAGGGATTCGGCCCAGGCCAGGCGGTAGACGGCGAGCTGGAGGGGGTCGGCCTCGGTGCCGTGGCCGGTCTTCCAGTCGACGATCTCGTACATGTCGCCTGCGGGGTCCCCGTCGGGGGCGGGCTCGCGGTAGACGGCGTCGATCCGGCCGCGGATCACGGCCCCGGCGAGGGTGAGCTGTACGGGGACCTCCAGCCGGTACGGGGTGCGGGCGGCGTACGGGCTGCGCTCGAAGGCGTCCTTGAGCAGGGCGAGGTCCCGCTCGTCGGCGATGTCGAGGGGGTCGTCGGGGTCGGATCCGGGGAGCTCGTCGGGGTCGGTGAAGGGGAGCTCCAGCTCGTCGAAGCGGGTCTCGACCCAGGCGTGGAAGCGGGTGCCGCGGCGGGCGGCGGGCTGCGGGGGCTTGGGCATGGGGCGGGCGAGCTCGCGTGCGAAGGCCTGCTCGTCGGCGGCCAGGCGCAGGAGGGCGCTGGCGGAGAGCGAGGCGGGCAGCGGCACGTCGCGCACGGCGGCACGGGAGCGGCGCAGTTCCCCGGCGAGCGCATCGAGGTCCCGGTCCCAGGACGCGACGAGCCGGGCTTCCTCGGGGCTGAGCCGGGGGCCGCCGGGGCGCGCGCCCCGGCCGCCGGGGGGCGCGGTCCGGGGGCGGGGTCCGGGCGCGGGGTGGGGGTCGGGGCGGTGGGCGCGGCGGGGCTCGCCGCCGTCCCGGTCGGGCTCGCCGGCCCAGAGGTCTTCGGCGGGGTACGGCTCGTCCCCCGGGTACTCCCCGTACGGGTCCGGACCGGCCGGGTCCCCGTACCCGTCGGGGGCCGCGACGGCGGGGTGCGGGTACGTGCCGGGGTCCGAGGGGTCGGCGTACGGGTCGGGGTCCGAGGGGTCGGCGTACGGGTCCGGGTCCGAGGGGTCGGCGTACCGGTCCGGGTCGGGGTCCGGGTACGGGTAGGGAGCGGTCGGGTCCTCATACGGGTCCGCGTACGGCTCGGGGTACGGGTCCGGGTCCGGGTGGGTGTCCGGGGGCGGGGTGGGGTCCTCGCCGTGGGGGGGCCGGAGGCGCTCCTCCGGGGTGGGCGGAAGCGGAACCGGGGGCCGGGGGGCAAGCGGAAGGAGTTCCGGGGTGTCCAGGAGGTCGAGGACGGTGTCGGCGGCCCGGCGGCGCCGGCGGAAGGAGACCGGGTCCAGCGGCAGGGGCCAGGACCGGTCGGCGGTGCCGGTCTCGGCGAGCGCCGGGTTCTCGGCGCCCTCCTCCGGCTCGTCCGCCCAGGCCTCGATCTCGCCGTGCCCGGCCGCGCAGTGCTCGTACAGCGCCCGGAGGAACGCGGAGGGGCCGCGGCGCTTCTTCTGGGCGGGCCCCCACCAGTGGCCGGAGGCCAGGAGGAGGGAGCGGGGCCGGGTGAAGGTCACGTAGCCGAGCCGGAGCTCCTCGGTGGCCTGGTGGTCCTTCTGGGCGGCCTTGAAGGCCTTGAGCGCGCCGGCGGTCCACTCGTCGAGGGCGGGCAGGGTCTGCGCGTCGCCGCGCAGGGCGTGCGGGAGGACCTGCGGCTGGGCGGTCCAGGACTCGCGGGGCCGCTCGCTGGGGAAGGCGCCCGCGACCAGGCCGGGGACGGCGACGACGTCCCACTCCAGGCCCTTGGACTTGTGCGCGGTGAGGACCTTCACGGTGTTCTCCCCGCCGGGGAGGGAGTTGTCGAGGCCCTTCTCGTACTGGGCCGCGGTGCGCAGGAAGGAGAGGAAGGCGAGGAGGGAGGCCTCGCCGTCGAGGGCGGCGAAGCCGGCGGCCACGTCGAGGAAGTGGGAGAGGGTCTCGCGGCGGCGGGCGGCGAGGGCGTGCGGGGAGGCGGAGAGCTCCACGTCGAGGCCGGTGGCGGCGAGGACCCGGTGGAGGATGTCCATGAGCGGGTCGGCGAGGGAGCGGCGCAGGTCGCGCAGCTCGGCGGCGAGGCGGGCGAAGCGGACGCGGGCGTCGGCGGAGAAGGGGAGGCCGTCGTCGGCGGTTCCGTCGTGGACGTCGAGGAAGGTGTCGAGGGCGTCGGCGAGGGAGACGACCTCGGAGGGGTCCACACCTTCGACGGCGGCGGCGAGGCGGGCGTGGTCCTGCGGGTCGGCCGCGGCCGGTCCGGGCTCGGCCGCGGCGGCGCGTTCGCGGGTGACGAGGAGGCGGGCGCGGCGGCCCAGGAGGGCGAGGTCGCGGGCGCCGATGCGCCAGCGGGGTCCGATGAGGATGCGGACGAGGGCGGCGTTGGCGCCGGGGTCCTGGAGGACCTCGCAGACGGAGACGAGGTCGGCCACCTCGGGGAGGTGCAGGAGGCCGGAGAGGCCGACGACCTCGACGGGGACCTCGCGGGCGACGAGGGCGGCCTGGATGGCGGCGAAGTCGCCGGCGGAACGGCACAGGACGGCGACCTCGCCGGGTGCGGTGCCGGTGCGGACCTGGTGGGCGACCGCGTCGGCGAGCCAGTCGATCTCCTCGGCGTGCGTGGGCAGCAGGGCGCAGCGTACGGAGCCGTCGCGTTCGGCGCCGGGGGCGGGGCGCAGGGCCTCGACCCCTTCGTGCATGGCGCGCAGCGGGGCGGCGAGTCCGTTGGCGAGGTCGAGGAGGCGGCCGCCGCTGCGGCGGTTCTCGCTGAGGGACTGGCGGGTGGCGGGGCGGCCGTCGGCGTGGGGGAAGTGCTGCGGGAAGTCGTCGAGGTTGGCCACGGAGGCGCCGCGCCAGCCGTAGATGGCCTGGCAGGGGTCGCCGACGGCGGTGACGGCGTGTCCGGTGCCCCCGCCGAAGAGCCCGGAGAGCAGGAGCCGCTGGGCGACGGAGGTGTCCTGGTACTCGTCGAGGAGGACGATGCGGAACTCCTCGCGCAGCAGGGCGCCGACCTCGGGGCGGGTGGTGGCGAGCTGTGCGGAGAGGGCTATCTGGTCGCTGAAGTCGAGGAGGTCGCGGGAGCGTTTGGCGGCCCGGTAGCGGGTGGTGAGTTCGAGGAGTTCGAGGCGGGCGCGGGCGGCCTCGGGGATCTTGCGGAGGTCCTCGTTGGTCAGCCGGGTGCCGGCGAGGGTGTCGAGGAGGGCGGTGTCGTGGGCGCGGAGGGCGGCGGGGTCGACGAGGTGTTCGGAGAGCTCGGCGTCGAGGGCGAGGAGGTCGCCGACGAGGTCGGGCAGGGAGCGGGTGAGCGCGGGGTACGGGCCGGGGGCCTCGCGCAGCACGCGGGCGGCGAGCTGGAAGCGGGTGGCGTCGGCGAGCAGCCGGGAGCTGGGTTCGAGGCCGATGCGCAGGCCGTGGTCGGTGAGGAGCTGCCCGGCGAAGGCGTGGTAGGTGGCGATGCGGGGCTCGCCGGGGGGTTCGGCGGCGGGGGACGGGTCGGGGTCGGTGACCCCGGCGCGTACGAGGGCGCCGCGGACGCGTTCGGCGAGTTCGGCGGCTGCCTTGTTGGTGAAGGTGAGGCCGAGGACCTGTTCGGGGGCGACCTGTCCGGTGCCGACCAGCCAGACCACCCGGGCGGCCATCACCGTGGTCTTGCCGGAGCCGGCTCCGGCCACGATGACCTGCGGGGCGGGCGGCGCGGTGATGCAGGCCGTCTGCTCCGAGGTGAACGGGATCCCGAGGAGCTCCTTGAGCTGGTCGGGGT
Source organism: Streptomyces sp. NPDC030809 (assembly GCF_055572195.1). NCBI lineage: Bacteria > Bacillati > Actinomycetota > Actinomycetes > Kitasatosporales > Streptomycetaceae > Streptomyces > Streptomyces sp. NPDC030809. Next base: position 54,031 of record NZ_JBVIDV010000016.1, on the reverse strand, counting down.
GGGTCAGGGGTGCGGGCACGGTTCACCAGGCTAGCGGGCGGGTCGGACATTGCGGGCGGGCCGGCTTCCGGGGCTCCGGCCCGGGGGACGGGGCCCCGGCGGGCGGGGTGCCGGGAGGGCGGAGCCCCGGGCGGCGGGCGGTCAGTCGATGATCTGGCGGCCTTCGGGGAGGGCCGTGCAGGCGCTGCGGAAGGTGCAGTGCGTGCAGTGGCGGCCCGTGGCCGGGGTGAAGCGTTCGTCGAGGACGCGGCCGGCGGCGGTGGCGAGGAGCTCGCCGACCCATTCGCCGGCCAGCGGTTCCTGGGCCTGGACCTTCGGGTGCTCGTCGCCGCCGTCCTTCTTGGCCGCGCCCTGCCGGAGCTGGACGAGTTCCGCGCCGCCGGGCGCGGGGCGTACCCCGTCGAACGCCTCGTCGACGGCGCCTTCGCGGACGGCGAGCTGGTAGACGGCGAGCTGGGGGTGGCGGGCGACCTCGTCGCGGGTCGGGGCGGACTTGCCGGTCTTGAAGTCGACGACGTACGCGCGGCCCTGCGGGTCGGTTTCGACGCGGTCCATGGAGCCGCGGATGCGGACGCGGACGGTGCCGTCGGAGTCCCGGTCCGCGTCCGCGTCCGGGTCCGGGCCTGCGTCGGAGCCCGGCCGGTTCCCCGTACCCGTACCCGCTTCGAGGGTGATGTCGAACTCGTGCTCGGTGGCGACGGTGGTGCGGCCGGCGCGGTCGGAGACGTGCCAGCGCAGGAAGCGTTCGAGGGCGGCCCGGGCGTTCTCCTTCTCCTGGCGGGACTTCCAGGGCGCGTCGAAGGCGAGGGCGTCCCAGACGGAGTCGAGGCGTTCCATGAGGACGGCCAGGTCGGCGGGGGTGCGGCCGGAGGCGACCTCGTCGGCGAGTACGTGGACGACGTTGCCGAAGCCCTGGGCGGCGGTGGCGGGGGCGTCGGCCTTGACCTCGCGGCTGAGGAACCACTGGAGGGAGCAGGTGTTGGCGAGCTGGTCGAGGGCGCTGCCGGACAGGGCGACGGGCTGCCGCCGGTCGCGCAGCGGGACGCTGCTGCGGGTCGGCTCGTACAGGCCCCACCAGCGCTGCGGGTGGGCGGCCGGGACCAGCGGCTGGCCGTCCTCGTCGGCGAGGGCGGCGAGGGTGGCGAGGCGGCGGGCGGCGGCCTCGCGCAGGGCGGGCGAGGCCTCGGGGTCGACGGTGGTGGCCCGCAGTTCCGCGACGAGCGCGGACACGGCGAGGGGGCGGCGCGGGCGGCCGGTGACGTCCTTGGGCTCCACGCCGAGTTCGGCGAGGAAGCGGGAGGGCTGGTCGCCGTCCTCGGCGGGGGCCTTGACGGCGGTGACGACGAGGCGGTCGCGGGCGCGGGTGGCGGCCACGTAGAAGAGCCGGCGTTCCTCGGCGAGGAGGGCGCCGGGGGTGAGGGGTTCGGCGAGGCCGTCGCGGCCGATGCGGTCGGCTTCGAGGAGGGAGCCGCGGCGGCGCAGGTCGGGCCAGAGGCCTTCCTGCACGCCGGCCACGACGACGAGGCGCCACTCCAGGCCCTTGGAGCGGTGGGCGGTCATGAGGCGGACGGCGTCGGGGGCGGCGACGCGCTTGGCGAGGGTGTCGGCGGCGATGTCCTCGGCGTCGAGCTGTTCGAGGAGGTTGAGGGCGCCGCGGCCGCCGGTGCGCTCCTCGGCGCGGGCGGCGGTCTCGAAGAGCGCGCAGACGGCGTCGAGGTCGCGGTCGGCGTTGCGGCCGGCGGGCCCGCCGCGGCGGGCGGAGCGTTCGAGGCGGGCGGGCCAGCCGGTGCCGTCCCAGAGGGTCCACAGGGCCTCCTCGGCGGTGCCGCCGCCTTCGAGGAGCTCGCGGGCCTTGCGCAGCAGCAGGCCGAGGGTCTGGGCGCCTCGGGCGTAGCGGGGGTCGTGGGCGACGAGCCGCTCGGGCTCGGCGAGGGCCCTCGCGAGCAGCACGTCGGAGGGCGCGGGTACGGCGACCCCGGCGGCCCGCTCCTCGTCGCGCAGCGCCCGGCCCAGGCGCCGCAGGTCGGCGGAGTCCATGCCGCCGAGCGGCGACCCGAGCAGCTCGATGGCGGTCTCGACCCCGATCCACCCGGCCTCGGCGGCGGCCGACGGTACGGGCTCCTGCTCGGCGGCGGTGGACGACCGTACGGGGCCCTGCTCGGCGGCTTCGGGCGCGCCGGCGGGGTCACCGTCCCGGTCACCTGCGACTGCGATGCGCGTGTCGGCGGCGGCGCCGCCCCCGGCGGCTTCGGTCCCGGACGCAGGCCCGGTCCCGGACGCGGACCCGGTCTCGGGCGCAGGCCCGGTCCCGGACGCGGACCCGGTCTCGGGCGCAGGCCCGGTCCCGGACGCGGACCCGGCGGGTCCAGAGGCCGCGGGGAGGTCCTGCGGGGCCGCGTCGGCCGGGGCCGGGGCCGGCTCGGCAGACGCGGCGGCCGCGGGGGCCGTGGTGGGGGCCGGGGTGGCCGAGGCGTCGGCCGAGGCGGTGGAAGGCGGGGGCGCGGCGGCCGAGGGCGGGTGCGGGGGGAGGCCGGCGGCGGCGAGGGCGGTGACCCGGAGGGCGGTGAGGAGGGGGGCGACGGCGGGTTCGTGGCGGAGGGGGAGGCTGCTGGTGTCGGTGGTCGCGGGGACGCCTGCGGAGATCAGGGCGCGGCGGAAGGCGGGGAGGGTGCGGCCGCCGGCGCGGACCAGGACGGCCATCTCCTGCCAGGGGACGCCGTCCTCCAGGTGGGCGCGGCGCAGGATGTCCGCGATGTTGTCGAGTTCCGCGCCGGCGGTGGGGTACGTGTAGACCTCGACTCGGCCGCCCTCGCGGGTGGGCTTCAGGTCGCGGTGGGCGCGGACGGCGGCCGCGGGGAGCCGGGGCACGGGCATGCGGGTGGTCAGCAGCCGGGTCGCGGCGAGCAGGGCGCTGCCGGAGCGGCGGGCCGTGTCCAGGACGCGGACGGCGGCGCCGGGGAAGGCGTCGGGGAAGCCGAGGATGCCGCCTATGTCGGCGCCGCGGAAGGCGTAGATCGACTGGTCGGGGTCGCCGAAGGCGATCGTGTCCCGGCAGCCGAGGGCCCTCAGCAGCCGGACCTGGGCGGCGTCGGTGTCCTGGTACTCGTCGACGAAGACCGCGTCGTAGCGCTTCCACAGCTCGGTTTCGGGCCGTTCGGCGAGGAGGACGGCCCGGTGCACCAGTTCGGCGTAGTCGAGGGAGCCGGACAGGTCCAGGACGTCCAGGTATTCGGCGAGGAAGCCGGCGGCGGCCCCCCAGTCGGGGCGGCCGGTGCGGGCGGCGAAGGCGCCGAGGGCGTCCGGGGACAGGCCGAGCTCGCGGCTGCGCGCGAGGACGGCCCGTACCTCGTCGGCGAAGCCGCGGGTGGTCAGGGCGGCCCGCAGCTCGTCGGGCCAGCGGATGGAGCCGACCTGGCGCGTCCCGTCGAGGAGCTCGCGGACCATGACGTCCTGTTCGGCGCCGGACAGCAGGCGCAGGGGTTCCACGAACAGGTCGGCGTCCTGGTGGGCGCGGACCAGGGCGTAGCAGAAGGAGTGGAAGGTGGTGGCCTGCGGGGCGCGGGCGCCGCCGAGGCGCAGGGCGGTGCGGTCGCGGAGTTCGACGGCGGCCTTGCGGCTGAAGGTGAGGACGAGGATCCGGCCCGGGTCGGCCCCCGCTTCGACGCGGGCGGCGACGGCCTCGACCAGGGTGGTCGTCTTGCCGGTGCCGGGTCCGGCGAGCACGAGCATCGGCCCGCCGGGGTGGTCAACCACCGCCTGCTGCGCTGCGTCCAGTACAGGAGGATCCACCTGCCCCGGCCCGGTACGCACCAGTCGGTACGCGTCATGGGTCCGCGTACGACGGCCGGAAGGGGAGGAGCTCACGTGGATCGCCGGTCCTGGTGGTGGGTGTGCTGACGGTGTCTCGGGGGGCGCGCGGCGCGTCCGGGGCGGACGTGCGGGGATGCGCGCGAGGGAAAGACGCTACGCCACAACCGGTCCCCCGCGCACGGATCCCGGAAGCTCCCCCGTGCGGGCGTACCGGGCTCCGTACGGCCCTTGCATGGCCGAAGCTGTCCAGTGTGAGGTTCGTCAACTCCGGCGGCCCGGCCGTGCCGGGGACCCCGGCCGGCGGGCGCTCGGGACCGGCCGCCCGCCCCGCGCGCCCCGGCCGCCCCGTGCGGTCGGCGGCGGCCGGTGCCGCGCGCCGCGTCCCGTCAGCGCCCGGCGTGCCGTCAGGGCGCCCCCGCTCCGGGCCCGGGCCCGGTGCCGTCCCAGCGGGCCCGGGCCATGTCGAGGCGCGGTACGTGGCCCTCGGCGGAGCGGGGTGCGGGGCGCAGCGGGGTGCCTTCCTCGCGGTAGTGGCCGAGGGCGCGCAGTTCGCTGCCGGGCAGCAGCTGCCCGTCCGAGCGGACCACGCGCCACCAGGGGACGGCCCCGCCGTAGAGGGCCATGGCGCGGCCGACCTGGCGGGGGCCGACCCGTTTGCCGGGGCCGGTCCGACCGGTGCGGGCCTCGTGTTCCTCGTCCTCCTGGGCGAGCCATTCGGCGACGTCGCCGTACGTCATCACCCGGCCGGGCGGAATCCGCTCGGCCACCTCCAGCACCCGCTCCGCGTATTCGGGGAGCTCGGGCAGCACCGCATCGCTCATCCGGCCCATGCTGCCGTACCGCACCGACACCGCACCCTGCCGAAGGCCCGTACCGTCCGGACGTGCCACCATCTTCCGGGCGGTGACTGGTGATACGAGATCAAGAAGAGACGGCGGAGACGGCGAAGGAGCAGGGTGTGAGCCCTCCGGATGCGGAGTCCACTCCCGGGAGCGCGCACCCCGGGCAGCCGCCCCTGCCTGCCTCCGGGTCCGAGCGGCCGCCCGGCCGGGACGGCGCACCCGCCGGTGACGGGGGAAGCGGCGTGAACGGCGGGGCCGACGGGACCGGCGGGGCCGACGGGGCCGACGGGGCCGACGGGGCCGACGAGCAGCGCGGGACCGGCGGGGAAACCGTGTCCGGCGGCGGGGACGCCCCGCTCCCCGGGCAGGCCGAGCAGGTCGAGGTGGACGAACCGCTGCTCGCCGCCCGCGTGCACCGCCCCTCCGACCTGGTGCGGGTCCTCGTCGGCATCCTCGGCATCGCCGTGGTCCTCGCGATCGCCGCCTTCGCCCACGGCACGACCGTGGGTCTGGAGGCGGACATCACCAAGGGCACCGGCCAGGCCCCCGCCCTGCTCATCAAGATCGCCGGTCTGGTGTCGAGCATCGCGGTGCTGCTGGTGCCGGTCGCCTTCGCCATCGAGCGGCTGATCAAACGCGACGGCCTGCGGATCGCGGACGGGGTGCTCGCCGCGGTGCTCGCCCACGGGGTCACCCTCGCCACCGACCTGTGGGTGGCCCAGGCCGCCCCGGACACCATCCGGGACGCGCTGACCCGCCCGCAGGCGGGGGACGCGCTGAGCGATCCCGTGCACGGCTACCTGGCGCCGGTGATCGCGTACATGACGGCGGTGGGCATGACCCGGCGGCCGCGGTGGCGCGTGGCGCTGTGGGTGGTGCTGCTGCTGGACGCGCTGGCCATGCTGGTCGGCGGGTACACGACCCCGTTCTCGATCCTGCTGACGGTGCTGATCGGCTGGTCCGTCGCGTACGGCACGCTGTACGCGGTGGGTTCCCCGAACGTGCGGCCCACCGGGCAGAACCTGCTCGCGGGCCTGCGCCGGGTCGGCTTCCAGCCGGTCACGGCGATGCGGATCGAGGAGCCCGAGGTCCCGGAGCACAACGACCGCGGCCGCCGCTACCTGGTCACCCTGGAGGACGGCCCGCCGCTGGACGTGACGGTCGTGGACCGCGAGCAGCAGGCGCAGGGCTTCTTCTACCGGGTGTGGCGGCGGCTGACCCTGCGCGGGATCACCACGCGCCGCAGCCTGCAGTCCCTGCGCCAGGCCCTGGAGCAGGAGGCGCTGCTCGCGTACGCGGCCATCGCGGCGGGTGCGAACGCCCCCAAGCTGATCGCCACCTCGGAGCTCGGCCCGGACGCCGTGATGCTCGTGTACGAGCACCTGGGCGGGCGGACCCTGGACGCGATGCCCGACGAGGAGATCACCGACGAGCTGATCCGGGGGGCGTGGCGGCAGGTCAAGGCGCTTCAGTCGCGGCGCATCGCGCACCGGCGGCTGGCGGGTGACGCGCTGGTGGTGGATCGTTCCGGCACGGTGATCCTGACGGATCTGCGCGGCGGCGAGATCGCGGCCGGGGACCTGGTGCTGCGCATGGACATCGCGCAGCTGCTGACCACGCTGGGCCTGCGGGTGGGCGCGGAGCGCTCGGTGGCCGCGGCGGTGGCGGTGCTGGGCGGGGACGCGGTGGCGGACTGCCTGCCGCTGCTCCAGCCGATCGCGCTGACCCGGTCCACGCGGGCCACGCTGCGCCGGCTGGCCCGGGAGCGCTCGCAGCGCGAGCGGGAGGCGGTGCTGGAGGCTTCGCGGGCCGCCAAGGAGGCCCGGGAGGCGCTGTCGGAGGCGGCCCGCAAGTCCCCGAAGGCGGAGAAGAAGGCCGACAAGAAGGCCGAGAAGCAGGCGCTGGACGTGGCGCTGGACGAGGCCCGCGAGGAGGACCTGCTCTCGCAGATCCGCAGGCAGGTGCTGCTGATCCGGCCGCAGGCGCCGGTGGAGCCGGCCCGGCTGGAGCGGATCCGGCCGCGGACCCTGGTGAGCTTCATCGCGGGCGCGTTCGCCGCGTACTTCCTGCTCTCGCAGCTCACGCACGTGCAGTTCGACAAGGTGATCGGCGAGGCGCAGTGGGGCTGGGTGGCGGCGGCGGCCGCGTTCTCGGCGCTGAGCTACTTCGCGGCGGCGATGAGCCTGCTGGGCTTCGTGCCCGAGCGGGTGCCGTTCCTGCGGACGGTGCTCGCCCAGGTGGCGGGGTCGTTCGTGAAGCTGGTGGCGCCGGCGGCGGTCGGCGGCGTGGCGCTGAACACGCGGTTCCTGCAGCGGCAGGGGGTGCGGCCGGGGCTGGCGGTGGCCAGTGTCGGTGCCTCGCAGCTGTTCGGGCTGGGGAGCCACATCCTGCTGCTGCTGTCGTTCGGGTATCTGACGGGGACCGAGAAGACCCCGGAGATGACCCCGTCCCGGACGGTGATCGCCGGTCTGCTGACGGTGGCCGTGCTGGTGCTCGTGGTGACGGCGATCCCGTTCCTGCGGAAGTTCGTGGCGAGCCGGGTGCGGGCGCTGTTCGCGGGGGTGGTGCCGCGCATGCTGGACGTGCTCCAGCGGCCGCAGAAGCTGCTCACGGGCATCGGGGGCATGGTGCTGCTGACGGGCTGCTTCGTGATGTGCCTCGATGCGTCGATCCGGGCGTTCGGCGGGGGGCAGGCGATCAGTTACGCGAGCATCGCGGTGGTGTTCCTCGCGGGGAACGCGCTGGGGTCGGCCGCGCCTACGCCGGGTGGTGTGGGGGCGGTGGAGACGACGTTGACCCTGGGTCTGATCGCGGTGGGGCTGGACAAGGAGATCGCGATCTCCGCGGTGCTGCTGTTCCGGCTGATGACGTTCTGGCTGCCGGTGCTGCCGGGGTGGCTGTCGTTCAACCACCTCACGCGCAAGGAGGCCCTGTAGGCCCTCGGGGCTCCGCCCCCGGTCAGAAGGCCGCGGGGAGGGTGGCCAGGAGGAGGGCGGAGCAGGCGATCTCGAGCGCGCCGACGACCGCGACCCGGGGACGCCGCGGGGGCATGAGGACGGCCCGCCCCAGGTAGACCGCGAAGGGCAGGGCCAGCCGGGGCGAGAGCCACACGGCCACCGCGAGGGCCGCGACGTGGCTCGCGGCCGAGCCCCACCGGTAGGCGGCGGAGTCCCGCTCCCGGATCATCGTCTTCACGTACGGCACGGTGCCGGCGAAGTACAGCAGGCAGGCCAGGACGGCCGGCCAGGCCCCCGCGTACCCGCCGCTGCCCAGCCGGTACGTCACCGCGAGCATCCCGCAGGCGGGCACCACGGCCGCGAGCCCGTTGAGCAGGGCCCGCTCCCGGTTGCGCCACGCGTGGTACGCGTTGACGGCGAGGAAGGGCAGGGCGCAGGCGGCGGCCGACAGCAGCCAGGGGTGGGCTGCGGCGAGCGGCAGCCCGAAGGCCGCGGACACCGCCGCGAAGACCAGCCCGGGCCGTACGTGCCGGTCCGCGGCCCGCGGGTGGCGCCGGCCGGCCCTGCGCCGGGCGAGCGCGCGCAGCCGCAGCCACTGCTGCCCGTGGTGCACGGCGACGTACCCGGCCGGCCAGGCGACGAGCAGCGGCAGGTCGGCGAGGGCCGGGCCGCCGAGCAGGATCCCGGCGAGGCAGGGCACGGCGAGCATCGCCCAGGCGCCGTGCTGGTCGGGCAGCCAGCGGGTGCGCCGGCCCGGCCGGGTGTTCGTTCCGCCCACGGACGGTCCCCTTTCCCTGTTCCGCGTTCCGTTTTCCCGCGCTCCGTTCCGCGTTCCGTTCCGCGTTCCGTTCCGCGTTCCGTTTTCCCGCGTTCTGTTCCGCGTTCCGTTTCCACGTGCCGTCCCCGCGTTCCGTTCCGTGTTCCGTTCACGGGAATTCCGGCGCGTCATCTCTTTCCCCCGGCGCGAGTTGGGGTTTTCCAGGATGGCATCCGGGAGGCCCGGAAAACTCCGGAAGGAGGTCACGGCCGTACGGGACCTTTGGCACCGGGACGGCTCCCGCGGCGGGCGTACGGTCGAAGTGCGGGGCTGCCTGCCCGGAATTCCGCCAGGGAATCGCCCGGTGCACCGCGCCCCTCCCCATTCGCGTGTTCCGGCCTGGAGGGTCGCTTTGCAGGAGCATCAGGGCGGGCCCCGGGGGGCCGCCGATTCGCTGGTCAGGGCGGGGAGTTTCTTCACCCGCGCCGAGGTGTCCGAGGACCTGCGCACGGTCCACCGGACGGGCGGCCGGGAGGCGGAGGCCTTCTACCGGGACCGCTGGAGCCACGACAAGGTCGTGCATTCCACGCACGGCGTGAACTGCACCGGTTCGTGCCGCTGGAAGGTCTACGTCAAGGACGGGATCATCACCTGGGAGACCCAGGCCACGGACTATCCGTCGGTGGGTCCCGACCGGCCCGAGTACGAGCCCCGCGGCTGCCCGCGCGGCGCCTCGTTCTCCTGGTACAGCTACTCCCCCACCCGGGTCCGCTACCCGTACGTGCGCGGCACGCTGCTGGAGATGTACCGGGAGGCGAAGAAGCGGCTGAAGGACCCGGTGGAGGCCTGGGCGGACATCCAGCGCGACCCGGGCCGGCGGCGCCGCTACCAGCGGGCCCGCGGCAAGGGCGGGCTGGTCCGGGCGAGCTGGGAGGAGGCCGTCGAGCTGGTGGCCGCCGCGCACGTGCACACCATCCGCGAGCACGGCCCGGACCGGGTGGCGGGCTTCTCGCCCATCCCGGCGATGTCGATGGCCTCGCACGCGGCCGGGGCCCGGTTCCACTCCCTCATCGGTGCGCCGATGCTGAGCTTCTACGACTGGTACGCGGACCTGCCGGTGGCCTCCCCGCAGGTGTTCGGCGACCAGACCGACGTGCCCGAGTCGGGCGACTGGTGGGACGCCGCCTACCTGATGATGTGGGGCTCGAACGTCCCGGTGACGCGGACCCCGGACGCGCACTGGATGGCGGAGGCCCGCTACCGCGGCCAGAAGGTGGTCGCGGTCTCCCCGGACTACGCGGACAACACGAAGTTCGCCGACGAGTGGATGCACCCGCACCCCGGCACGGACGGGGCGCTGGCCCTCGCCATGGGGCACGTGATCCTCAAGGAGTTCTTCGTCGAGCGGGAGACCCCCTTCTTCGCGGACTACGTGAGCCGGTACACCGACCTGCCCTTCCTGGTGTCGCTGAAGGAGACGGAACGGGGCCTGGTCCCGGGCAAGTTCGTGACGGCGGCCGATCTGGGGCAGGACACCGAGAACGCGCAGTGGAAGACGGTCCTGGTCGACGACGCGACCGGCGGGCCGGTGGTGCCGAACGGCACCCTCGGGCACCGCTGGGGCGCGCCGGACACCCCGGACTGGAACCTCGACCTCGGGGGGACCGTGCCGCGGCTGACCCTGTACGGGGAGGGCGGCGGGGCCGCGGAGGTGGTCCTGCCGCGGTTCGAGGAGGACGAGGCGGGCACGGTGGTGCGCGGGGTGCCGGTGCGCCGGCTCGGCGGCCGGCTGGTGACCACCGTCTTCGACCTGATGCTCGCGCAGTACGGGGTGTCCCGGCCGGGTCTGCCGGGCAGCTGGCCGGTCTCGTACGAGGACGCCTCCGCGCCCGGTACGCCGGGTTGGCAGGAGTCGCTCACCTCGGTGCCGGCGGCGCAGGCGGTGCGGGTGGCGCGGGAGTTCGCGCGGACGGCGGAGAGTTCGCGGGGCCGCTGCATGATCCTGATGGGGGCGGGCACCAACCACTGGTTCCACTCCGAGACGATCTACCGGGCCTTCCTGGCCCTGCTGACGCTGACCGGCTGCCAGGGCCGCAACGGCGGCGGCTGGGGCCACTACGTGGGCCAGGAGAAGTGCCGGCCGGTGACCGGGTGGGCCACCCTGGCGGCGGCCTCCGACTGGTCCCGCCCGCCCCGCCAGATGATCGGCGCGGCCTGGTTCTACCTGCACACCGGGCAGTGGCGGTACGACACGCTGCCCGCGGATGCGCTGGCCTCGCCGCTGGCCACGGGCGCCTTCGCGGGGATGTCGGGCGCGGACTGCCTGGCCGCGTCGGCGCGGATGGGCTGGATGCCCTCGTACCCGACGTTCGACCGCAATCCGCTGGAGCTGGGCGAGTCTTCGGATCCGGTGGCCGATGCGGTGCGCGAACTCCGGGCGGGCACGCTGGGGTTCGCGGGCGAGGATCCGGACGCGCCGGGCAACTGGCCGCGGGTGCTGAACGTGTGGCGGGCGAACCTGCTGGGGTCCAGCTCCAAGGGCAACGAGTACTTCCTCAAGCACCTGCTGGGCACCCACTCCAACCTCCCCGAGGACGGGCCGCGTTGCACTCCGAAGGAGGTCAGGTACCGGGAGGAGGACGTGGAGGGCAAGCTCGACCTGCTGATGTCCATGGACTTCCGGATGACCTCGACCACCCTGCTGTCGGACGTGGTGCTGCCGGCGGCGACCTGGTACGAGAAGCACGACCTGTCCTCTACGGACATGCACCCGTTCCTGCACGCGTTCACCCCGGCCGTGGACCCGCCCTGGCAGGCCCGTTCGGACTACGACGCCTTCCTGGCGATCGCCCGGCGCTTCGGCGAGCTGGCCGCGGAGCACCTGGGCGTGCGCCGCGACCTGGTGGCGACCGCCCTCCAGCACGACACCCCCGGCGGGGAGATGGCCCAGCCGGGCGGGGTGGCGCTGGACTGGTCGAAGGGCGAGTGCGAGCCGGTGCCGGGCCGGACCATGTACAACCTGGCGGTGGTCGAGCGGGACTACGGGGCGGTCGGCGAGAAGTTCGCGGCGCTCGGCCCGCTGGTGGACCGGCTGGGGGTGACCACGAAGGCCGTCACGTACGAGGTGTCCGAGGAGGTCGCCCACCTGGCGGCGCAGAACGGCACGGTGCGTACGGGCGTGGCCGCGGGCCGCCCCCGGCTGGACACCGCGCAGCGGGCCTGCGAGGCGATCCTGTCGCTCTCGGGCACGAGCAACGGCCGGCTTGCCGTGCAGGGGTTCGAGGCGCTGGAGAAGAAGGTGGGCACGCCCATGGCCCATCTGGCGGCGGAGGCCGAGGGCAGGCGGATCGGCTTCGCGGACACGCAGGCCCGGCCGGTGCCGGTGATCACCTCGCCGGAGTGGTCGGGTTCGGAGGCGGGCGGCCGCCGGTACACGGCGTTCACGGTGAACACCGAGCACCTCAAGCCGTGGCACACGCTCACCGGCCGCCAGCACTTCTTCCTGGACCACGACTGGCTGCACGAGGTGGGCGAGGCGCTGCCGGTGTACAAGCCGCCGCTGGACATGCACCGGCTGTACGGGGAGCCCGAGCTGGGCCGGGTGGAGCAGAAGTCGGTGGCGGTGCGGTACCTGACCCCGCACAACAAGTGGGCCATCCACAGCCAGTACCAGGACAACCTGTACATGATGACGCTGGGCCGCGGCGGGCAGACGGTGTGGATGTCCCCGCAGGACGCGGCGGCGATCGGGGTCGCGGACAACGACTGGATCGAGGCGGTCAACCGCAACGGCGTGGTCACCGCCCGGGCGATCGTCTCCCACAAGATGCCTCCGGGCACGGTCTACATGAACCACGCGCAGGAGCGCACGGTCGGCGTGCCGAAGACGGAGCAGACCGGCCGCCGCGGCGGCATCCACAACTCGCTGACCCGCGTGATGCTCAAGCCCACGCACCTCGTGGGCGGTTACGCACAGCTGACGTGGGCTTTCAACTACCTGGGCCCGACCGGGAACCAGCGCGACGAGGTGACGGTCGTCCGCCGCCGCTCGCAGAAGGTGGAGTTCTAGTCGCATGCGCGTGATGGCACAGATCGCGATGGTCATGAACCTCGACAAGTGCATCGGCTGCCACACCTGTTCGGTCACCTGCAAGCAGGCGTGGACCAACCGGCAGGGCACCGAGTACGTCTGGTTCAACAACGTCGAGACCCTCCCCGGCCAGGGCTACCCGCGCCGCTGGGAGGACCAGGAGCGGTGGAAGGGCGGCTGGGAGCGGACCCGTTCGGGCCGGCTGCGGCTGCGGGCCGGCGGGCGCCTGGCCCGGCTGGGAAGGATCTTCGCCAATCCGGACCTGCCGGAGCTGGGCGACTACTACCAGCCGTGGACGTACGAGTACAAGAACCTCACGGAGGCCCCGGCGGGCGAGGACCTGCCCACGGCCCGTCCGGTCTCGCAGGTCACGGGCGAGCCGATGGACAAGATCGAGTGGGGCCCGAACTGGGACGACAACCTGGGCGGGGCGCCCGAGCACGCCCCGAAGGACCCGGTGGTGGAGAAGATCCGCGAGCAGGTGGGCGAGAGGATCCGCTTCGAGTTCGAGCAGTCCTTCATGTTCTACCTGCCGCGGGTGTGCGAGCACTGCCTGAACCCGGCGTGCGTCTCCTCCTGCCCCTCGGGGGCCGTGTACAAGCGCGAGGAGGACGGGATCGTCCTGGTCGACCAGGACGCCTGCCGCGGCTGGCGGATGTGCGTGACGGGCTGCCCGTACAAGAAGGTGTACTTCAACCACGCCACCGGCAAGGCCGAGAAGTGCACGTTCTGCTTCCCGCGGATCGAGGCGGGGATGCCGACCGTGTGCTCGGAGACCTGCGTGGGCCGGATGCGCTACCTGGGCGTGATGCTCTACGACGCCGACCGGGTCGCGGAGGCGGCGGCGGTGGAGGACGAGCACGACCTGTACCCGGCGCAGCTGGAGTGCTTCCTCGACCCGCACGATCCGGAGGTGGTGGCCGCCGCGCGGGCGGCGGGGCTGAACGAGGAGTGGATCGGGGCGGCCCGGCGCTCCCCCGTCTACGACCTGATCGCGACCTACCAGGTGGCGCTGCCCCTGCATCCGGAGTACCGGACGATGCCGATGGTCTGGTACGTGCCGCCGCTGTCGCCGGTGGTGGAGGCGGTGGCCGCGACCGGCGAGGACGGCGAGGACGCGGGGAACCTGTTCGGGGCCGTGGACGCGCTGCGGATCCCGGTCGAGTACCTGGCGGAGATCCTGACCGCGGGCGACACGTACCCGGTGGAGGCGGTGCTGCGGCGGATGGCGGCGATGCGCTCGTACATGCGGCGGATCAACCTCGGCGAGGAGCGCGACGAGTCGGTCGCGGCCGCGGTGGGGCTGACCGGGGCGGAGATGGAGGACATGTTCCGGCTGCTGGCGGTGGCCAAGCAGGAGGACCGGTTCGTGGTGCCCTCGGCCGCCCGTGCCGACGCGGAGGCGCTGGCCGGCGGCCATCCGCTCGACCCGCAGGACGCGGGCTGCCCGGTGGCGGGTGCCGCCGGGGTGCAGGGGCCGCGCGTCATGCTCAACCTCGGTCCGACGAGGAGGGCCTCGTGAGCCTTTCGGAACCGATGAGCGGCGATGCCCTGGTGCGCCTGGTCGCCGGCTGCGTCCTGCAGTACCCGGGCGACCGTTTCCACGACGAACTCCCGCGGCTCCGTGCGGCCCTCGCCGGGGCGCCCGCCGAACCGGCCGCACTGCTGGGCGGGTTCCTCGACGATGCCGGGCGGCGGACGGCGGTGGAGCTGTGCGAGCGGTACACGGACACCTTCGACACCCGCAACCGGCGCTGCCTGTACCTGACGTGGTGGACCGATGGGGACACCCGGCGGCGCGGCCTGTCGTTGGTGCGGATCAAGCGGATCTACCGGGACTTCGGGCTGGAGTTCGCGGGCGCGGAGCTGCCCGACTTCCTGCCCGCGGCCCTGGAGTTCGCGGCCCTGCGGGAGGCCGCGGGCACCGAGCTGCTCCAGGAGCACCGGGCCGGGCTGGAGCTGCTGCGGCTGGCGCTCGCGGACGCGGACAGCCCGTACGCGCCGGTGCTGGCGGCGGTCTGCGCCACCCTGCCGGGGCCCTCCCCCGAGACGAAGGAGGCCGCGCGGGCGCTGGCGCGCGGCGGGCCGCCGCAGGAGCTGGTGGGGGCCGGTACGGCGTCGGAGCCGTTCGGCCCGGGGCTCGAACCGCCGGCCGACCTCCCCTGGCCCGCCCTCCCGGAAAGGACCCCGGCGTGATGGACCTGCTCCTGTTCGGCGTACTGCCGTACGTGTCGATCGCCCTGCTGGTCGCGGGCACCGTGTGGCGGGCCCGCCACGACCGCTTCGGGTGGACCGCGCACTCCTCGCAGCTGCACGAGTCGCGGCTGCTGCGGATCGGCTCGCCGCTGTTCCACTTCGGCATGCTGTTCGTGGTGCTCGGCCACGTGGTGGGCCTGCTGATCCCGATGGGCTGGACGGAGGCGCTGGGGCTGAGCGACCACGCGTACCACCTGGTGGCGGTGTCCACGGGCGCCGTGGCGGGGGCGGCGGCGGCCGCCGGCATCGCGGTGCTGGTGTGGCGGCGGCTGCGGGTGCCGGCGGTGCGCCGGGCCACGCTGCGCAGCGACCACCTGATGTACGCGTTCCTGCTCGGCGCGATCGTGCTGGGGCTGACCGCGACGGTGCTGAACTCGACCGGGCAGACGGGCGGTTACAACTACCGGGAGGGCATCTCCCCGTGGTTCCGCAGCCTGTTCGCCTTCTCGCCGGACTACGCGCTGATGCACAGTGCGCCGCTCGCGTTCAAGCTGCACATCCTGTTCGGGTTCACGCTGTTCGCGCTGGTCCCGTACTCGCGGCTGGTGCACGTGTTCTCGGCGCCGCTCGGGTACCTGTTCCGGCCGTACGTGGTCTACCGGCGGCGGGATCCGGCGCTGGCGGCGGAGCGGCGGCCGAAGCGGGGCTGGGAGCGGGTGTCGTGAGCCGGGTGCACGGCGGCGGCCGGGCGGTGGTGCGCCGGCCGCGGCACCCGGTGGCCGAGCGGCCGTTCCTGGTGATCTGGGAGGCCACCCGGGCCTGTCCGCTGGCCTGCCTGCACTGCCGGGCCACCGCGCAGACCGTGCGCGATCCGGCGGAGCTGGACGGGGCGGACGCGCGGCGGGTGATGGACGCGGTCGCGGAGTTCGGGCGGCCGGCCCCGCTGTTCGTGATCACCGGCGGGGACCCGTTCCAGCGTCCCGACCTGTGCGGGCTCATCGCGTACGGCACCGGGCTGGGGCTGCGGGTGGCGGTCTCGCCCTCCGGTACGCCGACGCTGACGCGGGAGAACCTGGCGGCGGTGCGGGAGGCGGGCGCGGTGGCGCTGTCCCTGTCGCTGGACGGTGCGACGGCGGCCCGGCACGACGCCTTCCGCGGGGTGCCCGGGGTGTTCGACTGGACCCTCGGCGGCTGGCGGGAGGCCCGCGCGCTGGGCCTGAAGGTGCAGATCAACACGGCGGTGACGCGGGAGGGCCTGACGGACCTCGCGGACATCGCGGCGCTGGTGCGGCGGGAGGGGGCCGTGCTCTGGTCCGGCTTCCTGCTGGTGCCGGCCGGGCGGGGCGGCGGGCTGGCGGCGCTGTCACCGGCGGAGACCGAGGACGTGCTGCACTTCCTGTACGACTGCGGGGCGGTCATGGCGGTGAAGACCACCGAGGGCCACCACTTCCGGCGGGTGGCGCTCCAGCGGGCGGTGCTCGACGCGAAGGGCGAGCGGCCGCGGCTGGGCCCGCTGTACGGGCTGCTGTCGCGGCGGGCCGCGGAGCTGGGCCTGTTCGAGGGCGGGCGGCGGGCGGTGCGGCGGCCCCCGCTGGACGTGTCCTCGGGGCGCGGGTTCGCCTTCGTCTCGCACACGGGCGAGGTGCACCCGAGCGGCTTCCTGCCGGTGTCTGCGGGCAACGTGAAGGACCGCCCGCTGACGGAGATCTACCGGCGGTCGGCCCTGTTCAGGCGGCTGCGGGACCCGGGGCTGCTGCGCGGGGCGTGCGGGGCGTGCGAGTTCAAGGCGGTGTGCGGGGGTTCGCGGTCCCGGGCGTACGGGGCCACGGGGGACGTGCTGGCGGCGGACCCGTACTGCGGGTACCGGCCGGGCAGTTTCCCGTACCAGGCGGAGGTGCGGGCGCTGCTGGGCGGGGAGGGGGGCCTGCCGGGCGGGGAAGGGGCCCCGGCGGGCGGGGAGGGGCCGGAAGCCCGGCCGAAAGCATGAGGACACAGAGCACATCCCGCCCATATGTTCAC
The DNA here is from genome assembly GCF_055572195.1 of Streptomyces sp. NPDC030809. NCBI lineage: Bacteria > Bacillati > Actinomycetota > Actinomycetes > Kitasatosporales > Streptomycetaceae > Streptomyces > Streptomyces sp. NPDC030809. The sequence continues at coordinate 37,360 of NZ_JBVIDV010000016.1, read as the reverse complement.
TTCAGGAACTTACCTCTCCGGGAGAGCAGCGACATGCGTTCAGTGATCGTGATCGGCGGCGGCATCAGCGGTCTCGCGGCGGCCTGGCAGCTGCGCGGACGGGCCGATGTCACGGTCCTGGAGAGCGCGCCGAAGGTCGGCGGCAAACTCCGCACCGGCACCCTCGCGGGGGTCGCTGTCGACGAGGGCGCCGAGTCCCTGATGGCCCTGCGGCCGGAGGCCGTGGACCTGGCCCGGGCGGTGGGACTGGGCGGCGCGCTGTGCGATCCGGCGCAGGCCCCGGTCACGGTCTGGACCCGCGGTGCGCTGCGCCCGCTGCCGGCCGGGCACGTCATGGGCATCCCCACCGACCCGGTCGCCCTGGCCGGCACCGGGCTGCTGTCCCCGGAGGGGACCGCCCGGGTGACCGCCGAGGAGCGGCTCGACGCCCCGCCGCTCACCGGGGACCTCCCGGTGGGCGCGTACCTCGCGGGGCGGTTCGGGCAGGAGGCGGTGGACCGGCTGGTCGAACCGCTGCTCGGCGGGATCTACGCGGGCCGGGCCGACCGGCTCTCGCTCCGGGCCGTCATGCCGCGGATCGCGGCGCTCGCGGAGCAGGGCGGGGCGCTGCTGCCTGCGCTGCGCCGGATCCGGGCGCAGGGCGCGCCCGCTGCGGCGGCCCCGGCCCCGGCCGCGGTGCAGGGCGTGGCGGGCGGCACCGGCCGGCTCCCGCAGGCGGTGGCGCAGGCCTCCGGGGCCCGGATCCTCACCGGGACGGCGGCCCGTGCGCTGCTGCGGACGGCGGGCGGGCGGTGGCGGGTGCAGGCGGTGACGGACGACGGGCCGCTGACGATGGAGGCGGACGCGGTGGTGCTGGCGCTGCCGGCCTTCGCCGCGGCGGAGCTGCTGCGGCCGCACTCCCCCGCGGCGCAGGAGGAGCTGTCCGCGATCCCGCACGCCTCCACGGCCGTGATCACCATGGCCTTCGCGCGGGACCGCACGCACTTCCTGCCCGCGGGCAACGGCTTCCTCGTCCCGCCGGTGGACGGGCACACCCTCAAGGCGGCCTCCTTCCTCTCCAACAAGTGGTCCTGGCTGCACGATGCGGCTCCCGGCCTGTTCGTCCTGCGCGCCTCGGTCGGCCGGATCGGCGAGGAGGACCTCCTCGACCGCCCCGACCGGCACCTGGTCCGCACCGCGATCTCCGAGCTGCACCATGCGGTGGGGGCGCTGGGGGAGCCGGTCGCGGCGCGGGTCACCCGCTGGGATCGGGGCCTGCCGCAGTACGGGGTGCACCACGTCGAGCGCGTCGGGCGCATCCGCGAGGCGGTGGCGAAGCTGCCGGGGCTGTCCCTCTGCGGGGCGGCGTACGAGGGCGTCGGCGTCGCGGCGTGCGTGGCCACGGGGCGCCGGGCGGCGGACGAGGCCCTGCCCCCGGCCTGACCCGTCCGGGGCGTCCTGACCCTTCCGGGGCTCAGCCCCGGGAGACACCCGCATGGGGCACCGGGCGGGCGCTTGTGCGGGCGCCCGCCCAGGATGGAGCGCATGACGAGATCCCTCGCCACCGCCACCGCGCTCACCCTCGCGCTCACCCTGTCCGCCTGCTCCGACGACGGCGGAACCAACGGGTCCGCAGGAGCGCAGAAGCTCGTGTGGGACTCCTGTCCCGCCCCCTCCGTCGCCGAAGGCGTCGGCGCGGCCCCCGGCGCCGAATGGGAGTGCGCGGCCCTCGACGTGCCCCTCGACTACGCGAAGCCCGACGGCGACACCATCGAGCTCGCCCTGATCCGCGCGAAGGCCCTGGACAAGAAGAGGCGGATCGGCTCGCTGGTCTACAACTTCGGCGGCCCCGGCGGCTCCGGCGTGGCCGGCCTGCCCCCCGCCGCCAAGGACTACCAGCGGCTGCGGGCCCGCTACGACCTCGTCAGCTTCGACCCGCGCGGGGTCGGCCGCAGCGCCGCCGTGCGCTGCGAGGGCGACCGGGAGCTGGACGCGTACTACCAGGGCGACTCCTCCCCCGAGGGCCCCGCCGAGGAGAAGGCGTTCACCGACGGGATCAAGAAGTACGCGGCCGCCTGCGAGGAGAACTCCGGCACCGTGCTCCCGCACGTGGGCACCCGCAACGCGGCCCGGGACCTGGACCGCATCCGGGCCGCCCTCGGCGACGAGAAGCTGCACTACTTCGGCATCTCGTACGGCACCGAACTCGGAGGGGTCTACGCCCACCTGTTCCCGGACAAGGTCGGCCGGGCCGTCTTCGACGCCGTCGTGGACCCGACGAAGACCGCCGAGGAGTCCGCGCTCGGCCAGGCCAGGGGCTTCCAGCTGGCCCTGGGCAACTTCGCGCAGGACTGCATCGACCGCGGCGAGAAGTGCCTGCTGCCGGGCAGCACCGCCAAGGAGGTCGAGCAGGGGATCGTGGCGCTCCAGAAGCGGCTGCGGGCCAAGCCCGTGCCGGTCGGCGACCGCAAGCTCACCGAGACGGCCGCCACCAACGGCATTGCGCAGGCGCTGTATTCGAAGGAGTACTGGCCGCTGCTGGAACAGGGCATCGACGAAGCCGACGGCGGCCAGGGGCAGTTGCTGCTCGCCCTGTCCGACGCCATGAACGGCCGCAACCCGGACGGCACGTACAGCAACCTGGGCGCGGCGAACACCGCCATCAACTGCGCCGATTCCAAGGAGCGTTTCACCCTGGAGCAGACGAAGGCCCGGCTGCCCCGCTTCCGGGCCGCCTCGCCGGTCTTCGGGGACTTCCTCGGCTGGGGCCTGATGGGGTGCAGCTCCTGGCCGGTGCCGGGAGCCTGGCGGACCCCCGACGTGGGCGCGGCGGGCGCGGCCCCGATCCTGGTCGTCGGCAACACGGGCGACCCGGCCACCCCGTACGAGGGGGCCCGCCGGATGGCCGAGAAGCTGGGCCCGGGCGTGGGCGTGGAGCTGACGTACGAGGGCGAGGGGCACGGCGCGTACAACAGCGGGGACCGGTGCGTGCAGCAGACGGTGGACGCCTACCTGCTGGAGGGCAGGGTGCCGGCCGCGAAGAAGGTCTGCCCCGCCTGAGCCGCGGCCCCCGCCCGCCACGCGGGCCGCGACGGCGGTACGGGGAAGGGCCCCGGCCGGTCTCCCCGGCCGGGGCCCTTCTCCGCACGAGCGCTGCGCGGCGCGGCCTAGTAGACCGGCTTCTGCGGTTCGATCTGGTGGACCCAGCCGATCACGCCGCCGCCCACGTGCACCGCGTCCGCGAAGCCCGCGGACTTCAGCACGGCGAGGACTTCCGCACTGCGGACACCCGTCTTGCAGTGCAGGACGATCTTCTTGTCCTGCGGCAGGTCCTGGAGGGCGTTGCCCATCAGGAACTCGCCCTTGGGGATCAGCTTCGCGCCCGGGATCGAGACGATCTCGTACTCGTTCTTCTCGCGGACGTCGATGATCTCGATCTTCTCGTCCGCGTCGATCCACTCCTTGAGCTGCTTCGGAGTGATCGTGGAGCCGAGCGCCGCCTCCTGGGCCTCCTCCGACACGACGCCGCAGAAGGCCTCGTAGTCGATGAGCTCGGTGACGGTCGGGTTCTCGCCGCAGACCGCGCAGTCGGGGTCCTTGCGGACCTTGACCTGGCGGTACTGCATCTCCAGGGCGTCGTAGATCATCAGGCGGCCGACGAGCGGCTCGCCGATGCCCGCGAGGAGCTTGATCGCCTCGTTGACCTGGATGGAGCCGATGGAGGCGCACAGCACGCCCAGCACGCCGCCCTCGGCGCAGGAGGGGACCATGCCCGGCGGCGGGGGCTCCGGGTAGAGGCAGCGGTAGCAGGGGCCGTGCTCGGACCAGAACACGGAGGCCTGGCCGTCGAAGCGGTAGATCGAGCCCCACACGTACGGCTTGTTCAGCAGCACGCAGGCGTCGTTGACGAGGTAGCGCGTGGCGAAGTTGTCCGTGCCGTCGACGATCAGGTCGTACTGGCTGAAGATCTCCATCACGTTCTCGGCTTCGAGCCGCTCTTCGTGAAGGACCACGTTCACGTACGGGTTGATGCCCAGCACGGAGTCGCGGGCCGACTCGGCCTTGGAACGGCCGATGTCGGACTGGCTGTGGATGATCTGGCGCTGCAGGTTCGACTCGTCGACCTCGTCGAACTCGACGATGCCGAGCGTGCCGACACCGGCTGCGGCGAGGTACATGAGGGCGGGGGATCCGAGACCGCCGGCACCCACGGCGAGCACCTTGGCGTTCTTCAGGCGCTTCTGCCCGTCCATCCCGACGTCCGGGATGATCAGGTGGCGGGAGTACCGACGGACCTCGTCAACGGTGAGCTCGGCAGCCGGCTCGACCAGGGGTGGCAGCGACACGGGGACTCCAGGGTCATCCCCGCGGGTGCGGGGAGATTCAAAGGTTGTTCTTCCGTAACACTGCCACGCCCCTCTTCATTCCGAGACACCCCGTCCGATACGCGAGACGATTTCGTCCCAGTAGCCGGGCATCGCCGCCCACGGGTCCCCGCTGCCGGGCCGGCCGGAGCGGTCGGTGAACCAGATGGTCCCCGCCCCTTGCCAGCGGGCGATCCGCAGGGCCTCCTCCAGGTGGGTGCGGGGCACTCCGTGGACGAGGTGGCAGAACCGCTCGGGCGGGTGCTCGGCGGTCCACTCGGCCACCTGGGACCACCGGTAGTCGGCCCAGGAACCGGCGAACGTGACCAGCTGGTCGGCGAGTTCGGCGTATCCGGGGTACGGGTGGATGCCGTGGCCGAGGACGATGCGGACCCCTTTCGAGGCGGGCTCGCCGAGCGTGCGCAGCGTCTGCACCAGCCGCTGCACCCCGGCCAGCGCGGCCGCCCCGGACGGGGCGCCCGCCAGGTAGAAGCCGTCCACCCCGTACCAGTCGCGGAACCGGTGGGCGTCGGAGACCAGCTCTCCGAAGCTCCGCTCGCCGTCTCGCATGGCGAGATGCCCGAGTACGGTGCCGCCGGCCTCGCGGAGCCGCCCGGAGGCCTCGGTGCAGTGCGGGTCGGGCCGCTGTCCGGGGCCGTCCGAGACGTTGAGCACGGCCCAGTGCAGCGGGGTGCCGGGACGGGTGAGCTCGGCCCATTCCACGGGGGCGACCAGCGGGTGGGCGTAGCCGGGGGCGCCGACCCCGATCCCGCCGGCCTCGGCGGCTGCCGGCCGGGCCGCCCCGGTGCTGGTCAGATGCGACATGCCGCCTCCATCCAGATGTCCGCGAGGGACTCCTCCAGGTTGATCCGGGGCCGCCAGCCGAGGCGGTCGCGGGCGGTGCGCACATCGGCCTGCTGCCAGGCCCCGCACCCGTCGGGGTACGGGTAGGAGGGCGGCACGGCGGCGGCGATCTGGTCGGAGGTGGCCTCGGAGCGGGGGGCCCCGATGGCGGCGAGGGGCGGGCGGCTGCCGTAGCCGGGGTGCTGCGGCGGAGCGTCCACCTCGTGCAGGGAGCCGCCGTAGCCGGCGACCCGGGCGAGCACGGCGGCCGCGTCGCGCAGCCGGACGGCCCGCCCGGTGCCGATGTTGACCACGCCCTGGGCGGCGGAGAGCGAGGCCGCGTGCACGGCCCGGGCCACGTCGCGTACGTCGACGAAGTCGCGCTGCACCCCGAGCCCGCCGAGCTTCAGCTCGCTGTCGCCGGACTGCATGGCCCGGCGCATGGCCTCGGCCAGCCGGCCGAGCGGGGAGCCGGCGGGGGTGCCGGGGCCGACGGGCGAGAAGACCCGCAGGACCACGGCGTCGAGGCCGGAGCCGAGGACGAGTTCGGTGGCGGCGAGCTTGCTGACCCCGTACGGGCCGCCCGGTCTGGGCACGGCGTCCTCGGCGGTGGAGGATCCGGGCTGGCTGGGCCCGTACTCGGCGGCGCAGCCGAGCTGGACCAGGCGGGCTCCGCAGCCGCTGCGGCGCAGCGATTCGCAGATGGTGGCGACGGCCACGGTGTTGTGCCGGGTCAGTTCGCGGGCCCCGCCGCGGGTGGTGCCCGCGCAGTTGATCACGACGCCGGGGTGGACGGCGTCGAGGAACCGGGTGAGGGCCCCGGGGCTGCCGGTGGCGAGGTCGAAGCGGACGTCGGCGTCGTCACCGCGGCCGAGGGCGGTGAGCTGGACGGCGGGGTCGGCGAGGAGCCGGTCGGCGACGTAGCGGCCGAGGTATCCGTTGGCTCCGATCAGCAGCACCCTCATCGCGTGCCTCCTCGGTGCCGACGGGGCGTGGCGGTCGGTTGGGCGGTCATCTGTCGTTTCTCCTTCTGAGGCGGGTGTTCCGGATGGGGCTGGGACCGTGGCGTCGGCTCCACGGCCCGTGGACGGCGGTCAGGCCCGGGAATGGGCGGAGGCGCGGGACAGGGCGGCGCAGGCGTGTACGAGCAGCGCGAGGGCGGCGGCGGCGAGCCCGGCGCCGGGGAGCCCGGCGGCCAGGGCCGCGGCCTCGGCGGCGCAGGCCGCGCCGAGGGCCGGGCCGGCGGGGAGGCCGTGGACGGCGAGCAGCCGGGCCTCGAAGAGGAGGACGCCGAGGGCGAGCCCGGTGAGCGGTGCGCCGCCGGTGAGGAGGAGCAGGCCGGCGAGGGCGGTGGCGTGGAGCGCGGTGACGGCGAGGCAGAGCGGGCGGGTGCCCGCGGCGAAGTCGTCCAGGGCCCGACTGGCGGCCAGTCGGCGGCGGGTGCCGGCGGCGAAGAGGGCGGCGCAGCCGACGGCGGGGGCGAGGGACAGGGCGAGGGCGGCGGCGGTGGCCGCGCCGGTGTACCAGCCGTAGCCGAGGAGGAGGGCGGCGGCGGTACGGGTCAGGGCGGGGGCCCGGCCGGGGGCGGCCGCGCGGAGCGGGCCGCGGCGCAGGCAGAGCAGGAGGGCGGCGAGGACGGCGGCGGCGCGGGCGGCGGTCCCGGCGGGTCCGCCGCCGGGCGCCTGCGCGGCGGTGACCGCGAGGGCCCCGGCGAGCAGGGCGTACCCGTACGCGAGGGCGTGCTCGCGGGCGCGTCCCGGGGGCGCGGGTCGCGGCCCGGCCGGGGCGGTCTCGCCGCGGGGGACCCGGGCGTAGAGCTCCTCGGCGAGGGAGAAGACGTCCCGGTGCCGGAACCGGGCGGCGGTGCGGTCGGTGACCCCGTGCGCCTCCAGTCCGACGGCGATCTCCAGCGGGTCGACGGCCCGCTCGCACAGTTCGCGGTGCCGGTGCATGAGCGCCTTGACCGGGTCGGCCGCGCCGCGCCGGCGGGCCGCCGCGTTGACTGCCGTGTTGACGCCCGGGTCAATGCGGGCGGCGGCCGGTTCACCCGGCCGGCCCCCGCTCGCTCCGTGTCCTCGGTTCATACCCGTGCCTCCGCCCCGACATGGGTCCCGGGCGCGGGGTCCGGCCCGGCGGCCGGGTCCGGTGCGCCGGGGCCCGGGGGGCCTGCGGCCGGGTCCGGTCCGGCGGCGCCTGCCGCGCCCCGCCAGGCGCCGGGGAAGCGGGCCTCGGGCGGGAGGCCGAAGGGGACCGCCGGGTCGGCGGGGCCTGCCGGGTTGCGGGCGATCAGGTCCAGGTAGAGGGCGTGGAAGGCGGCGGTGTTCTGCTCGACCGTGAAGAGTTCGAGGGCGCGGGCCCGGGCCGCGGCGCCGAGCCGGGCGGCCCGTTCGGGGTCGCGCAGCAGTGCGGTGCAGGCCTCGGCGAGCGCGCGCGGGTTGCGCGGGGGCACCACCAGTCCGGTGCCGCCGATGACCTCGCACACGGCGCCTGCGTCGGTGGACACGGTGGCCCGGCCGCAGAACATGGCCTCGACCAGGCTGATCGGGAAGCCCTCGACCACCGAGGACAGGACCACGACCCGCCCTGCGGCGTAGGCGTCCGCGGGCTCCGGGGCCTCGGGGCCGCCGATCTCCTCGAAGGAGACGGGGTTGTCCCCGGCGCTGCGGACGTCCGCGGCCTCGTCGGGGAAGAGCTGGGCGGCCAGGGCCCGGCAGTGCGCCAGGTAGCCGGCGGCTTCGGCGGTGCGGACGGGGGCCCCGAAGAGCCGGAGCCGCGCGGCCGGTTCCTCCTTGCGCACCTCGGCGAAGGCGTGCAGCAGCCCGATCAGGTCCTTGGCGGGCTCGATCCGGCCGACCCACACCAGCGTGAGCGGGTCCCCGGCCTCCGGGTCCTCGCCGACCGAGGCGAATCGGTCCGCCTCCATGCCGGGGTAGACCGTGCGCACGCGGGCCCGGTCGGCCCCGCACCGCTCCTGCCAGCGCCGGGCGTGGGTGTTCCCGGGGGTGAGGGCGTCGGCCTGCCGGTAGATCTCGGCGGCGAGCCGCCCGTGGAAGGCCGCCAGGAGGGCGCGTACGGCCGCGGAGCGCGGGGCCCCGGCCTGCTCCAGGTAGTGGGCGCGCAGCTGGACCCCGTACTCGGTGACCAGCAGCGGGACCCCGCAGAAGCGTTTGGCCAGCAGCCCGGGCAGGGCCGCGATCCCGCCGGCGGCGGCGTGGCACAGGTCCACCGCGCCGAGCCCGGTCCCGGGTGCGGTGCCGTACCAGTCGAGCGACAGGGGCCGCAGGGCGCGCTCCAGTTCGTCCGCGAAGGCGAGGAGGTCGCAGACCTGGACCGTGTGCAGGGCGCGGCTCGCGCCGGGGGCCCGGCAGGCCGCCTCCAGGGCGCGTACGGCGGTCTCGGAGCGCAGGGCCGCGTACAGGCCGCCTTCCTCGCGGGCGAGTTCGGCCAGACCGTAGAGCCCGCGGGCGAAGGGTTCGGACGCGCCGGCGGTCACGCCGTCCACCAGTTCGCGGAAGGCGGCGGCGAACCGCCTGCGTTCGCGGCGTCCGTGGCTGCGGCCGTCGTCGGCGGGGGCCCACAGCGGGGCGGTGTGCACCCGGGTGACGTGGGGCGGCAGCGGCACCCGGCCGCGCTCCTCCTGCTCGGCGCTGCGGCTCAGGGCGTAGAGCTCGAACGCGTGCCGGTCGAGGCCGCGCACGAGCCGGTCGCACCAGAGCCGCGCCTCGCCCGTCGCATACGGATAGCCGCCTTCGGTGACCAGTCCGATCCGCACGCGTACACCCCCGCTCTCCCGTTTGGGGCGGCCGCCTTCGGTCCGGGCGACCCGCCGCGGGAGAACTCAAGCGGATCCGCCGGTGGCGCGGCGGACGGTTGTCCGTCGCGCCACCGGAAGGGGTGAAGAGTCGTAACTTTCGGATGCCGAGGGCGTTCCCCCGCGCTAGGCCGTGTCTTCCGGATCTTGCCTGACCCGCGACGCCTGGCACCGCGCCTCGCCGCACTGCGCTCGCTCCGCTCGCTTCGTCTCGGCTCTTCTTGAAGGCCCTTGGATGCCGAGCTGTCGGGCAGACCGAGTACGTCCAGTACGGCGGTCTACCCTCCGCCTTGCGATGCGCGGCACCAGACGCCGCGGGCTTGACCGGCAATATCCGAAAGACACGACCTAGGCCGCCCGGGTTCCGGCTGCGGATCCGGCGGTGGCCGCGGCGGCCGGGTCGGAGTCGGGGCCGGACGCCTGCCCGGTGCCCGGCTCCGCCGCCGGGCCCCCGTCCGTCCCCCCGGTGCGGCCGCGGCGGGCCGCGCGCCGGGCGGCGGCGAGGTCCGGGTCGAGGGCCGGCACGGCGGCCAGCAGCTGGCGGGTGTAGGCGTGCTGCGGGCTGCCGTACACCTCCTCGACGGGTCCCTCCTCGACGATCCGGCCGCCCCGCATGACCGCGACCCGGTCGCTGACCTGCCGTACGACGGCCAGGTCGTGCGCGATGAACACGAGGGCGAGGCCCAGTTCCCGCTGGAGCTCCGCGAGCAGCTCGGTGACCTGGGCCTGGGTGGTGACGTCGAGGGCGGAGACCGGTTCGTCGCAGACGATCAGCCGGGGCCGGGGGGCGAGCGCGCGGGCGATGCCGACGCGCTGCCGCTGGCCGCCGCTGAACTCGTGCGGGTAGCGGTCGTAGTGCCCGGCCTCCAGGCCGACGCGGACCAGGAGTTCGGTGACCCGGGCCCGGACGGCCGCCTCGTCCCGCTCCCCCGCGGCCCGCAGCGGGTCGGCGATGGACTCCCCGACGGTGCGCCGGGGGTTGAGGGAGGAGACGGGGTCCTGGAAGACCATCTGGACCCCGGGCACGACCCCGCGGACCTCCCGGCCCTCGTGGCGGACCTGCCCGCCGGAGGGTTCCAGCAGGCCGACGAGCATCCGTCCGAGGGTGCTCTTGCCGCTGCCGGACTCCCCGACGATCCCGAGGGTCTCGCCGGGGCGGACGGCCAGGGAGACCCCGTCCACCGCGTCCACGGCCGCCTTGCCGCGCCCGAACCGGCGCCGCAGCCCGAAGGTCTCGGCCACCGGCTCGGCGTCCGCGCCGGCGGGGGCGGGGTCCGGTCGCTGCGCCCGCGGCCCGTCCACCCGGGGCACCGCCGCGAGCAGTGCGGCGGTGTACGGCTCGGCGGGGGCGGACAGCAGGGCGGCGGCCGGGCCGTGTTCGACGGCCCGTCCGTGCCGCATGACGAGCAGCTCGTCCACGCTCTCGGCCGCAACGCCCACGTCGTGGGTGACGAGGAGCAGGGCCAGGCCGCGTTCCTCGCGCAGCCCGTGCAGCAGGTCGAGGATCTGCGCCTGCACGGTGACGTCGAGGGCGGTGGTCGGCTCGTCGGCGATCAGCAGCCGGGGCTCGCAGGCCAGGGCCATGGCGATGAGGGCGCGCTGGCGCATGCCGCCGCTGAACTCGTGCGGCCGCAGCCGGGCCTTGCGGGCGGCGTCGGGGATGCCCACCCGGTCGAGCACCTCGGCGGCGCGGGCCCGGGCGGCCCGCCGCGAGACGTCCGCGTGCACCCGGTAGACCTCGGCGATCTGGTCGCCGACGGAGTAGTAGGGGTCGAGGGAGGACAGCGGGTCCTGGAAGACCATGGCGGCGGTGCCGCCGCGCAGGGCGCGCAGTTCGGCGGGGCGGGCGGCGGCCACGTCGAGCCCGCCGACGCGCACGGTGCCTCCGAGCCGGGCGCCGGTGCCGCGGTGCAGTCCCAGGAGGGCGCCGGCCACGGTGGACTTGCCGCTGCCGGACTCGCCCACGATGCCGAGGGCCCGGCCGGGGGCGAGGGTGAGGGAGAGGGAGTCCACGGCCCGCAGCCACTGCCCGTCGCCGACGGGGAAGTCCACGGTCAGCCCGTCGATCTCGACGAGCGGCGGGTCCGTCGGCGTGCCCGGAGGCGTGCCCGGGGACGTGCCCGGAGGCGTGTCCGGGGACGTGCCCGCGGGCGTGTTCGGCGGTGTGCTCACGTCAGGGCCACCCTTCGGTCCGCGACGGCGTAGAGGAGGTCGGCGAGGGCGCCCGCGAGGACGACGGCGAGGCCGGTGACGAGGACCACGCCGGTGACGACCGGCAGGTCGATGACGCGTACCCCGTCGATGAGGGTCTTGCCCAGTCCGGGGATGCCGAAGAGGGACTCGGTGAGGACGGCCCCGCCCATCATCGTGCCGAGGTCGATGGCGCTGAGCGCGATCACCGGCGGCAGGGCCCCGCGCAGCGCGTGCCGGGTGACGACGGCCCGCTCCCCCACCCCGTAGGCGCGGAAGGTGCGGATGTGGTCCTCGGCGAGCGTCTCCAGGGCGGAGCTGCGGGTGAGGCGGGCGTACTTGGCGCTCTCGAAGAAGCCGAGGGTGATCCAGGGCAGCAGCAGGTTCCAGGCCCACTGCTCGGGGTCCTCGGTGAACGGCACGTAGGTGGGGAACGGCAGCCACTGGAGGTAGGCGCACACCAGCATGAGCAGCAGCAGCCCGAGGATGAAGACGGGGGTGCCGGTGCCGGCGAGGGTGAGCACGGTCAGGGCGCGCTCGGTGATCCCGCCGCGGCGCAGGGCGGACAGCAGTCCGGTGCCGACGCCGATGAGGAGCCAGAGCACGAGGGCGCCGAGGGCGAGGGAGAAGGTGGCGGGCAGCCGTTCCAGGAGCAGTGCGGTGACGGGCTGGTCGTTCTGGTACGAGAAGCCGAGGCAGGGCGCATCGCAGTGGAGGGTGCCGGTGCCGGCGGAGTAGTCGCGGCCGGCGACGAGGCCCTGGAGGAAGTGGCCGTACTGGGCGAAGACGGATTCGTTCAGCCCGAGCTGTTCGCGGACCTGGGCCACCTGCTGCGGGGTGCAGCGCTCTCCGCAGGCGAGCCGGGCGGGGTCGCCCGGGGCGAGGTAGAAGAGGGCGTAGACGGCGAGGGACAGCGCGAGCAGGACGAGCAGGGCCCCGGCGAGTTTCTTGAGGACGAAGCGGGTCACCGCGTCCGCTCCTTTCGGGTGCCCGCCCGGCCCGCCCGGGTGCGGCCGACGCGCAGCCGGCTGCTTTCGCGCGGGTCGAGCGCGGTGCGCACGGCGTCACCGAGGACGGTGAAGGCGAGCACGGTGGCGAACAGCAGCCCGGCGGGCAGCAGGACGTACATGGGGTCGGCGCGGAACCAGGTCTGCGCGGTGGACAGCATCTGCCCCCAGGAGGGGGTGGGCGGCTTGACGCCGACCCCGAGGAAGGACAGGGAGGCCTCGACGACGATGTTGGCGGGCAGCAGGATCGCGGCGTACGTGATGACGGGCGCGGCCAGGGAGGGCAGCAGTTCGCGGCGGGCGATGCGCAGCGGGCCGTTGCCGGCGAGCCGGGCGGCGGCCACGAAGTCGAGGCTGCGCAGGCTGAGGGTCTGGGCGCGGACGACGCGGGCGGTGCCGCCCCAGCCGAGCAGGCCGATGACGAGGATCAGCAGCAGCGGGCGCGGGAAGTCCGGGGGGACGACCGCGGTGAGCGCGATGGCGAGGATCAGCATCGGCAGGGCGAGCATGACCTCGGTGATGCGGCTGATGACGGTGTCGGCGAGGCGGTTGCCGAGTCCGGCGGCGAGCCCGGCGGCCAGGCCGACGGCCACCTGGACGGCGGTGGCGCCGAGGGCGACGAGCAGCGAGATGCGGGCGCCGTGGAGGAGCCGGGTGAGCAGGTCGCGTCCGGTGCCGGGTTCGACGCCCAGCCAGTGGTCGGCGGAGGCGCCGCCGAAGGAGCCGAGGGGCACGCCGCCGCGGGCGGAGTCCACGAGGTCGTCGTGGAAGGCGGCCGGGTCCTGTCCGGTGAGGTGGGCGACCAGCGGCGCGGCGGCGGCGAGGAGGACGAGGAGGGCCAGGACCGCACCGGCCGCGACCGCCGACGGGCGGCGGCGCAGCCGGTGCAGGACCTGGCGGGCGGCGCCCGCGGCGGGGGTGGCGCTCCCCGCCGCGGGTTCCGCCGTCTTCGGTGCGGTGGTCACTTGACGGCGACCTGCGAGATGTCGAGGACGCCGGTCCAGTCGCTGATCACGACGTTCTTGACGTCCTTGCCGACGAGGCGCTTGTAGACGGGGTGGAACAGCGGGACGTCGAGGGCCTGCTCGCCGATCTTGCTGTCGAGGGCGCCCCAGCGCTTGGCGGCGGCGGCCAGGTCGGTCAGCTTGGCGATCTCGTCGATCTCCTTGTTGACGGCCGGGTCGTTCAGCTGGGCGTGGTTGTAGTTGGAGCCGTTGGTCACGATCTGCCGGCCGTCGAAGATCGGGGCCAGGAAGGGGGCGCCGGAGGGCCAGTCGGCGCCCCAGCGGGAGAGGAAGAAGCCGGGGGTGTTCTTGGCGTCCCAGCGGCGCTCGTTGAAGGCGTTGTTCTCCAGGCCCTCCAGCTTGACGGTGATGCCGGCGGCGGCGAGGGCCTGCTGCACGGCGGTGGCCACCTCGGGGCTGGTCTGCCGGTTCTGGGCGGTGGAGTGGGTGAGGGTGACGGTCAGGCCGTCGGCGTATCCGGCCTCCTTGAGGAGGGCCTTGGCCTTGGCGGGGTCGCCGGTCTTGCCGGCGGGGAAGTGGTCGTACTTGGTGAAGCCGAAGGCGGCCTGCTCGGGCAGGAAGGTGGTGGCGGGCTCGGCGAGGGCGGAGCCGCCGGCGGCGTTGATCACGCTGGTGCGGTTGACCGCGTACGAGATCGCCTGGCGGACCTTCGGGTTGTCGAAGGGCTTCACCTTGGGGTTGAAGGCGAGGTAGTTGACGTAGCCGAAGTGGCCGGTGCCGACGCGGGCGGCGAGCTCCTTGTTGCCGCCGATCTGGGCGAGTTCGGCCGGGCCGAGGTTGGTGTCGGTGGTGATGGCGGCCGCGTCGGCACCGGAGCTGGTGGACAGGCGCTGGTTGATGACCGCGGAGTCGAGGCCGGAGCGGACGTCGATCTTGTCCGGGTAGGCCTTGCGCTCCTCGTCGGTCTTGGGGTCCCAGTGCGGGTTGCGCTCCAGGACCAGGCGCTCGCCGTCGTTCTCGTTGGAGACGACCTTGTACGGGCCGGAGGAGACGGGGTGCTCCTCGTACTTCACGCCGGTGTCCTTGGCCTTGGGCACCGGGGCGAACTGGGTCTGGGTGGCCACGAAGGGGAATTCGCCTTCGGGCTTGCGCAGCTTGAAGACGATGGTCTTCGCGTCCGGGGTGACGATGGACGCGAGGCCCTTGCCCGTCTTGTCCTTGTAGGGGCCCTGGTACGTGTCCCCGCCGACGAGCCAGTCGCGCAGGTAGGGGGCGCCGCCGGAGAGCTCGGCGGCGAAGGAGCGCTCGATGCCGTACTTGATGTCGGCGGTGGTGATCGGGGTGCCGTCCTCGTACTTCAGCCCGTCCTTGAGCGTGTACGTCCACTCGGTGGCGTCGGCGTTGGGGCGTCCGGTGTCGGTGGCCAGGTCGGGGACGACCTGGGTGCCGGCGGCGCCGTTCTCGCGGTTGCGGGTGGTGAGGGTGCGGAAGATCAGGGAGGGAACGTTTCCGCCGCCGGAGGTGTAGAGGCGGGCGGGGTCGAAGTCGTTCTGCGGTTCGTTGTTGAGGACGGTCAGCGTGCCGCCCTTCTGCGGCTTGCCGGCGGCGCCGGTCTTGCCCGCGCCGCCGCCCGCACCGTCCTGCCCGCTCTCGGGACCGCAGGCGGCGAGGCCCCCGGCCAGTACCAGGCTGACGGCGGTCGCGGCCACGCGGCGCGATATGAGGGACTGAGGACGCATCGGAAAAGAACCTCTCGGCGTGTCGGGGTGAGTCAGGATGCCGCGCGAGGGGTTGCAGCCGACAGGCTCGAACAAGCCGTGCCGGAAAGAGGCGTGCAGAGACCGCACCCGCGGGCAGGGAATGCCCGGGCGCGGTGAACGGAAGGGATGCCGACGCGCGCTCAGGCGGGTGTCAGCTACAGAAGATGTCGGCCACGCTGTGCGCGGTCACGCCGAGGAGCGCCAGCTCGATGGCGGCGCTCGCGGTGACGGCGTGGTGGTGCGACATGCGGAGAACAATTGCCGATGGCCGGACTCTTGTCAACGCGGATTGCGGACGGACCGTCAGTTATCGGGATACACCCAGGGGTTGGGCTTGCAGGTGATCCCGTCGAGGGTGAGCGATTTGGTCTGCTGCTGCATGATCGGGGCGGGCGCGCCCGGGGTGGTGCAGTTCACGTGGCCGTGCTTGAGCCGGTGTCCGACCTCGTGGTTGATCAGCATCTGGCGGTAGGCGAACATCTTGTCCGGCCCGAAGGTGTCCGAGCCCTTCGCCCACCGGAACGCGTTGATCATGACCCGCTCGGTCTGGGCGGAGTCGCAGGAGACGTTGTCCACGGTGGTGTCGAGGTCGGACTTGGCGCACCAGACCCCGGTGGTGCCGGGACTGGCCAGGGTGATCACGAAATCGGCGTCCCCGGAGGGCACCCGCTCGAAGGTCATGTCCCCGTCGCCGGCCCAGCTGCGCTTGTCGTTGAGGGTGCGCTGCACGGCCTCCGCGAACAGGGCGCCGTCGAGGCCGAGGCCGTTCTCGACGTCCACCCGGTAGTGCACGGTCTTCCCCTTGCCGGGGGCCTTGGCCACGCCCGGCACGGTCTGGAAGGTCCCCGGGCCCTTGAGCTTCGGGTCGATCGGGTACTGCGCGGCCATCTTCTGGTCGTACGTCTTCTCCTGCGGGGCCACGGGCTGCCGGGCGGGCGCGGGCCGGTCCTCGGAGCGCGAGGCCGGGGGCTCGTCGGCGCGCACCTTGCCGCCGGTGGCGGCCTCCGCCCCGGCCTTGCCCTTCTCCCCCGTGACCTGGCCGGCGACGAACACGGCGAGTCCGGCGGTGACGAGCGCGGCGGCGATGCCGGTGTACGTGCGCACCCGCAGGCCGCGGCGGACGGGCCGGCGGGGTGCGCCGGGGGCCGGGACCCGGCGGTGCGAGCCGGTGGCCGAGGAGGCGGACTCCCCGGGTTCCGCGGCTGCGGGCGCGGGCGCGGCGGCCGGGGCGGACTCCCGGCGCGGACCGGGCACCACGGGTGCGGGGGCAGGGGCGGCTGCGGGCGCGGAGGCGGTGGCCGCCGGGCCGGTGACGCGGACCTGCGGGATGCCGAAGGCGGGCGTGTCGGTGGTGCGGGGCACCCCGCGCCAGTCCCCGTAGCGGGTGGTCGGGCCGTCGCCCCAGGCCCCGCCGGGCTCGCGGGTCTCGGGGTGGCCGCCGCGGGCTCCGGGGGCCGCAGAACCGTATCCGCTGTGGGTGACGGTGGGTTCGGCGGGCGCGAAGACCGAGGGGCCGCCCTGGGAGAGGGCGGTGAAGGCGGGGAAGGCCTGGTGGGCACCGGTCTCGGTGAACTCGGGGTACTGGGCGTGCGCGGAGAACTCGGAGTGCTCGGGGAAGCCGGGCACCTCCTCGTAGCGGCCGCTGCCGCCGGGCGCGCCGTGCGGGGTGCCGTATCCCGCGAAGGGGTCGTACGGGTCCTCGCCGGCGGGGTACGGGCCTGCGCCGGTGTCCCCGGCGCGGTCGTACGGCTCGTACGGCTCGTACGGGCCGGGCGCCGGCGGTGCGGCCGGCTCGGGGGCCGGGCCCTTGCGGCTATGTCGTCCCACGGTGGTCCTCAGCCCCTGTCCGCGTCGCGCTGCAGATCGCGGAAGGCGGCCGCGACGGCCTGCGGGTACTCCATCATCGCCACGTGCCCGGCCTCGGGGAGGGTCAGCAGCCGCGAGCCGCGGAAGGCGGCAGCGGCCCGGCGGGCCATCCGGTACGAGACCAGCCGGTCGCGTCCGCCGTAGACGAGCAGGGTGGGCGCGAGCACCCGCTCGGCCTGCCGCCACAGCCCGTGCTGGCCGGGCAGCGTGTACGCGTCGACGATGCCGCGCGAGGACTTGACCATGGCCTCCCAGAACCAGGGCAGGGCGAGCCGGCGCTCCATCTCCTGCACGGCGTCCCGGAAGCCCTCGGGGGTGACCCGGCCGGGGTCCCCGTAGCAGAGGCCGAGGACCCCGCGGGTGCGCTGTTCGGCCGTCCAGTCCCTGCTGAGCCGGCCGAAGAGCCGGCCGGCGCCGGGGAGGGCGAGCAGGGCGGTGGGCACCGCGGAGGGCTGCACGCGCAGTTCGGGCAGGGCCGGGGAGACGAGGGTGAGGGTGCGCACCAGGTCGGGGCGGGCCGCTGCGACCCGGGTGGTGACGGCCCCGCCCAGCGAGTTGCCGAAGAGGTGGACCGGGCCGCGCCCGCTCGCGTCGAGGTGCCGGATGACGGTCCGGGCCAGTGCCGTGACCGAGTAGTTGCCGTCCTCCGGCGGCGGGGAGTCCCCGAAGCCGGGCAGGTCGAGCGCCTCGCCGTCCACGCTGCCGGCGAGTTCGGCCATCAGCGCGGACCAGTTGAGGGAGGAGCCGCCGAGGCCGTGGACGAACAGGGCGGGCGCCAGGCCCCCGGCGGCCGGGGGCCGCGAGCGGACCGAAAGGGTCAGGCCGGGCAGGGAGACCCGCCGGAGCTGCTCCCCCTCGGCCACGCGCACCGCGCTCACCTGCACATCCACCGCGGTGGTCGCCCGGACGTCCGGCAGCTCGGTCGAAGACATGCGGCCAATGTTACGAGACGATCACGCGCGGACTCGTGTGTTCGCAGTCACAGGTCCGGCCCGGTCCGGCAGACACCGCCTAGCGGGGCACCCCGCGCTCTCCTAGGCTCGTAGGTGAGCGACAGAAAAGAGGGGAGCCACATGACGGTCGACCCAACGGAGCCGGACACCTTCCAGGATCAGCTCCAGAAGGTGCTCGACACCGAGGCCCCTGAGGCGGACGCCGCGGAGCAGCACACCGAACTGACCCCGCACGAGGACGACCCGCTCGCCGGCCGCGAGCGCGCCGAAGCAGCGGAGGGAGACGAGGCCGAGCAGGCCCGGGTGGTCGCCCTCGACGAGGACGACTACCGGTGACCCGCTCGGCTACCGCCGAGTACCCCGTCCGGCGTCCCTGACCAGCCCCGGATCCGTGTCCGAAGACCGAGAAAACTCCGTCTCGACCCCCCAGATCCGGTTACCGAAAAGTACGATGGCGGGCGCGGCGCAGAGCGCACTGTGCACATGAAGAAAGTGGGAGGCGGCGTGACAGCCATCGAGCAGACCGAGGCGGCGCGCCCGCGGGGCACCCGCCTGCCGCGCCGTGCCCGGCGCAACCAGCTCCTGGGCGCCGCCCAGGAGGTGTTCGTCGCGCAGGGGTACCACGCGGCCGCGATGGACGACATCGCCGAGCGCGCGGGCGTCAGCAAGCCGGTGCTGTACCAGCACTTCCCCGGCAAGCTGGACCTCTACCTGGCACTGCTGGACCAGCACTGCGAGGCGCTGCTGCTGGCGGTGCGCGGGGCCCTGGCCTCCACCACCGACAACAAGCTGCGCGTGGCCGCGACCATGGACGCGTACTTCGCGTACGTGGAGGACGAGGGCGGCGCCTTCCGCCTGGTCTTCGAGTCCGACCTGACGAACGAGCCCGCGGTGCGCGAGCGCGTGGACCGGGTCTCGCTCCAGTGCGCCGAGGCCATCTCCGACGTGATCGCCGAGGACACCGGCCTGTCCAAGGACGAGTCGATGCTGCTGGCCGTGGGCCTGGGCGGGGTCTCGCAGGTGGTGGCCCGCTACTGGCTGTCCAGCGAGAGCCCGGTGGCCCGGGACAAGGCGGTCGGCCTGCTGACCTCCCTGGCCTGGCGCGGCATCGCCGGCTTCCCGCTCCACGGCACGGAGGCGGGACAGCCGGGCCAGCACTGACGCACCGCGCCGGTCCGCCGGCGGGGGCGCGCTCGTTGTTCGCTCGCAGCGTGCCACGGCACGGGCGTGCGTGTCCCCTCTCCGGGCTAATGTGGTCCGGGTACGGCGCGGTTACCCCGCGCGACCCGGACACCGTCGGAGGGACATAGCCGTGGAGGTCAAGATCGGCGTGCAGCACGCACCCCGCGAGATCGTGCTGGAGAGCGCGCTGGGCGCCGAGGAGCTGGAGAGCATCGTCTCCGACGCTCTGTCCGGCAAGTCGCAGCTCCTCTCGCTGACGGACGTCAAGGGCCGCAAGGTCCTGGTGCCGACCGACCGGCTGTCGTACGTGGACATCGGCGAGCCGACCGCGCGCAAGGTGGGCTTCGGCACCATCTGAGCGGACGCGGGCGCAGCGGCACGCAGCGCGCGAGCAGGGGTGAACGGCCCGGCGGTTCCGACCGCCGGGCCGTTCCCGTATGCCCGGAGCAGCCCGCGGGAGGTGCGTCCGGCACGAGCGGAGCAAGGCGTACCGGAAGAGGGTTGTGTTTCCCGTGCACCGGGTAGGACCGCGTACGACCCGATTTGCCCGGACGTTGCGGGAGGGACCCCATGGTCGTGGAGACACTCGGCTCGGCGCTGCTCGGCCTCGCGCTGTCCTGGCTGGCCCTGCGCAGGCTGTCCGGCCGGCTGCCGTCCGCTTCCGCGGTCCTGGCCTGCGGCGCCCTCGGCGGAGCGTTCGGCGGCTATCTGACGCATTACGCCTTCGGGCCCGGGCACTCGACCGTGACGGCCTCGCTGGCGGGCGGGGCGCTGGTGGCGGCGGTGCTGGTCTCCCTGCTGCTGCGGCCGGCGGCGGCGGGCTCCCGCCGGCGGCCCTTTTCGGTCCCGTCGGGGGGCTGACTCCCGCCGCACCGGCCCGCCGGGCCCGCTCGCCGGCCGGCGGGGAGGCACCGCAGGCACCCCGGACGGCTCAAGCACCGCAGCGGCCACGGCAGACGGTGCAGGCACCGCGAACGCAGACCGGCTCCGGCGGAGGTTCCGCCGGAGCCGGTGAGCTGCCGTCTTCCGCTACGCGGCCAGGCCCAGCGCGGCCATGCGCTTGGTGTGCGCCTTGGTGATCCGCGTGAACATCTCGCCGACGGCCGCGAGGTCGAAGCCCGCGGCCATCCCGTCCACGCCGCCGACCAGCATGGTCGAGAGGGCGTCGCGCTCGGCGACGACCCGCTGCGCCTGGGACAGGGCCTCGCCCATGAGGCGGCGGGCCCACAGGGCGAGCCGGCCGCCGACGCGCGGGTCGGCCTCGATGGCGGCGCGCACCTTCTCCACGGCGAAGTTGCCGTGGCCGGTGTCGTCGAGCACGCCGAGGACCAGCGCGCGGGTGTCGGCGTCGAGGTGGGTGGCGACCTCGCGGTAGAAGTCGCTGGCGATCGAGTCGCCGACGTAGGCCTTCACGAGGCCCTCCAGCCAGTCCGAGGGAGCGGTCTGGCGGTGGAAGTCGTCCACACCCTTGGCGAAGGGCTCCATGGCGGCGGTGGGCTCGGCCTCGATGGCGGCGAGGCGGTCGCGGAGCCGCTCGAAGTGGTGGAATTCGGCGGAGGCCATCTTGGCCAGCTCGGCCTTGTCGGCGAGGGTCGGGGCCAGCTTCGCGTCCTCGGCGAGCCGTTCGAAGGCCGCCAGCTCGCCGTACGCGAGGGCGCCCAGCAGGTCCACCACGGCCGCGCGGTACTGCGGGGTGGCGGAGGCCGTCGCCCAGTCCTGGGAGGCGATTCCGGCCGGGGTCTCGGCGCCGTCGGTCTCGTCGGCGGGGGTCGCAGCGGCCGTGCCGCCGTCGGCGGTCGGGGCGGTCGCGGCGTTCTCGGCAGTTTCGGGGTTCTCAGCGCTCGGCATGCCGGGAACAATAGCCCGCCCGGGGGCACCCGGAACTGCCTGGTCAGTCGGGGGAAACCTGCCGCACTGGTGAATTCGCCCGACACACCTGCGCGAATCCGGGGTACAGTGGTAATGCGCCTGCCGAATACTCGGCGGGCCATCCGAATGAGGATGCCCGGTCGGTGGCCCGATCGGCTCCAACCCGACCGCCCTCGGCGTGGTGTGTGCGTCCATGCGTGCCGCCGCCCATGAGGGGCCCCCTCAGCGGTATGAGCGCTTGAGCGAAGGCCGTGGTCCCGCGCAGCTGTGTGAAAGCCAGGCACGGTGAGACCCCCTTCCCGCCTCATGCCGCGTCTCACAGAAGAGGCAGCACCCTGACTACGTTCCGAGACCTCGGGATCTTTCCCGAGACCGCCGAAGCCCTTGAGGCCGTCGGCATCGTGTCCCCCTTCCCCATCCAGGAGATGACCCTCCCCGTCGCCCTTTCCGGCACGGACGTCATCGGCCAGGCGAAGACCGGAACCGGCAAGACGCTCGGTTTCGGCCTTCCGCTGCTGGAGCGCGTCGTGGTCCCCGCGGACGTCGAGGCCGGCCGGGCGAAGCCCGAGCAGCTGACCGACTCCCCGCAGGCCCTGGTCGTCGTACCGACCCGCGAGCTCTGCACCCAGGTGACCAACGACCTCCTGACGGCGGGCAAGGTCCGCAACGTCCGCGTGCTGGCCATATACGGCGGCCGCGCGTACGAGCCCCAGGTCGAGGCGCTGAAGAAGGGCGTCGACGTGATCGTCGGCACCCCCGGCCGCCTGCTGGACCTGGCCGGGCAGAAGAAGCTCGACCTGTCGAAGGTCAAGGCCCTCGTCCTCGACGAGGCCGACGAGATGCTCGACCTGGGCTTCCTGCCCGACGTCGAGAAGATCATCAACCTGCTGCCGGCCAAGCGCCAGACGATGCTGTTCTCGGCGACCATGCCGGGCGCCGTCATCGGCCTCGCCCGCCGCTACATGTCGCAGCCCACGCACATCCGCGCCACCGCGCCGGACGACGAGGGCGCGACCGTCGCGAACATCACGCAGCACGTCTTCCGCGCCCACTCGATGGACAAGCCGGAGATGGTCGCGCGCATCCTGCAGGCCGAGGGCCGCGGGCTGGCGATGATCTTCTGCCGCACCAAGCGCACCGCCGCCGACATCGCCGAGCAGCTGGAGCGGCGCGGTTTCGCGTCCGGCGCGGTCCACGGCGACCTCGGCCAGGGCGCCCGCGAGCAGGCCCTGCGGGCCTTCCGCAACGGCAAGGTCGACGTGCTGGTCTGCACCGACGTGGCCGCCCGCGGCATCGACGTCGAAGGCGTGACCCACGTCATCAACTACCAGTCCCCCGAGGACGAGAAGACCTTCCTGCACCGGGTCGGCCGCACCGGCCGCGCGGGCGCGAAGGGCACCGCCGTCACCCTGGTCGACTGGGACGACATCCCGCGCTGGCAGCTCATCAACAAGGCGCTGGAGCTGGACTTCCACGAGCCCGAGGAGACGTACTCCACGTCCCCGCACCTGTACGAGCTCCTGCACATCCCGGCGGGCACCAAGGGCATCCTGCCGCGCGCCGAGCGCACGCGGGCCGGCCTGAAGGCCGAGGAGATCGAGGACCTGGGCGAGACCGGCGGCCGGGGCGGCCGCCGCGCCGCCGCCACCGCGGTGGAGGAGCGCCCCGCCCGCACCCGCACCCCGCGCCAGCGCCGCCGCACCCGCGGCGGGGCCGAGGTGGGCGCCACCGACGGGGCCGCGGCCCCGGAGGCGGCCGCCGTCGTGCCGGCCCCGGAGACGGACGCGCCTGCGGAGCCGCGCAAGCCGCGCCGCCGCCGCACCCGCTCCGTCTCGGCCTCGGCCTCGGCTGCGGCCGCGGTCACCCCGGTGGAGGCCCCCGCGGCCGCCGCGGCGGAGGAGGCCCCGGCCGCTCCGCGCCGCCGGACCCGCACCCGCAAGACCGCCGAGGCCAAGCCGGCCGCCGAGGCCGTGGCGGCTCCCGCCGCCGAGGCCGAGGCCGCGCCGGCCGCCGCCCCGCGCCGCCGCACGCGCACCCGGAAGGCCGCCGAGGCCCCCGAGGCGTAAGGCACGCACACGGTCCGCAGGCCCGGTCCCCCGCTCGTCGGGGGGCCGGGCCTGCGGCGTGTTACGGGCCGGTAGGTTGGGCGTCATGAGCAAGCCTCCGCGTCTGACCCTGCCGTCCTGCGCCCGTGCGTACCGCCTGCGCACCGCGCGCGGGGAGTTCGCCGTCCACGAGGCCCGGCCGGCTTCCGGGTCCGCCGGGGCGGGGGGCACGGCGCTGCTCGTGCCGGGGTTCACCGGCAGCAAGGAGGACTTCATCGGCCTGCTGGAGCCGCTGGCCGCTGCGGGCCGCCGGGTGGTGGCCGTGGACGGCCGCGGGCAGCACGAGAGCGCGGGCCCGCGCGAGGAGTCCGCGTACGCGCTGGAGGAGCTGGCGCGGGACCTGCTGGCGCAGGCGGCCGCGGTGGCGGACGGCGGGCCGGTGCACCTCGTGGGCCACTCCTTCGGGGGGCTGGTGGCCCGGGCGGCGGTGATCCGCGAGCCCGGCGCCTTCGCGAGCCTGACCCTGATGAGCAGCGGTCCGGCGGCGATCGCGCAGGACCAGCAGGAGCGTACGAAGCTGCTGGTCGCGGCGCTGGAGTCGACGGGCGGGGACATGCCGGGCATCTGGCAGGCGATGCGTGCGATGGACCCGGAGGGCACCCCGGCCGACCCGCCGGAGCTGGCCGCCTTCCTGCGGGACCGGTGGCTGGCCACCGTGCCGGAGCAGCTGATGGCGGCGGGCCGGGTGCTGGTCTCGGAGCCGGACCGGGTGGCCGAGCTGCGCGCCGCCGCCCCGGACCTGCCCAAGCTGGTGCTGTCCGGGGAGGTGGACTACGCCTGGCCGGTGCCGCTGATGGACGAGATGGCCGGCCGGCTGTCGGCCGCCCGCACGGTCGTCGCGGGCACGGAGCACTCCCCCAACGCGGAGGCTCCGGAGGAGACGGCGGCGGCCCTGCACGCCTTCTGGACGGCCGCCGGGCGCGGCTAGACGGGCCCGTCCCTCCGCACTGGCCCCCGCGCTGCTCCTGCTGCGTTGCTCCGGTCGAGGGGCGGGTCTCGGGGTTTGTCCCTAGGATGGTCCAATGTGACCGACGTCACGCATAAGGTCCGCTGCACTGGCTAATATTTAGCCAGTGAAAAAATTTCCTTAGCGTAGGGAATGTTTGGCCCCTACACCTCGTTGGACCCTGTGCAAGGAGTACACAGACGAAGGGAGAAGCCGTGCGCTTCGAGATTCTGCGCCTGGACGACGTCGACGGAACCGCCGTGGACAGCACCGTCGTGGACGCCGCCTCCGTCAACCGGATCGTGCAGCAGGCCGCCGCGATCGGCCAGCGCATCCTCATCCGACCGGCCGAGTCCGCGTCCTCCTGACCGGCGGCACACCCGCACACACGTGCAACGCCCCCGCACCTCGAAGGTGCGGGGGCGTTCGCGTTCACGGACGTACGGCCGGCCGGAGCGGGCCGGGCCGGGGGGCCGGGGTCAGGCCCCGCGGACCACCTGGAGCACGCCGTTGATGATCTGCTGTACGGCGATGGCCGAGAGCATCATGCCCGCGAGGCGGGTCACCAGGACCACGCCGCCGTCCTTGATGACCCTGATGATCACCAGCGAGTAGCGCATCACCAGCCACAGGACCACGTGCATGGCGGCGATCGCCGTCCACACCGACAGCTGGCCGCCGAAACCGTCCGCCTTCTGCACGGCGAGGATCACGGAGACGATCGCACCCGGGCCGGCCAGCAGCGGCATGCCCAGCGGGACCAGGGCCACGTTCACGTCCTTGGTCTGCTTCGGCTCGTCGGTCTTGCCGGTCAGCAGGTCCAGTGCGATCAGGAGCAGCAGCAGACCGCCGGCGATCATCAGCGCGGGCACGGAGACGTGCAGGTAGTCCAGGATCTGCTGGCCGCAGAGCCCGAACACGGCGATCACCCCGAAGGCCACGCAGACGGCCTGCCAGGCCATCCGGCGCTGCACCTTGGCCGGCCGGCCCGAGGTGAGCGCGAGGAAGATCGGGGTGATCCCCGGGGGGTCCATAATCACAAAAAGGGTGAGAAAGAGGGATCCGAAAACAGCAACGTCGAACACAGTGATGGCCTTGCAGGAAGAGGTGTACGCCAAGTACGGCGCACGGCGGAAAAGGGGCGCGCGGAAGCGCCTGCGGGGGCGGCCGGAGAGAGCCCGGCCGGCAGGGGTGTGGAACCCGTCAGGCGCGGGTGGATCCGCCCGCGCCCGGCACCGGGAAGGCCCCGAAGGCACGGCGGGTGATCTCGCCGTAGATCTCCGGGTCGGTGGTGTACTCCCCGAGCCGGCAGGTCTTGCGGGTGCCGTGGTAGTCGCTGGAGCCGGTGGTCAGCAGCCCGAGCTCGGCGGCGAGGGCGTGCAGCCGGGCCCGCGTGGCGCCGTCGTGGTCCATGTGCTCGACCTCGATGCCGTCGAGGCCGGCTGCCGCCAGCTCGGCTATCGCGCTCTCCGGGACGACCTCGCCGCGCTTGACGGCGCCGGGGTGCGCGAAGACCGCCACCCCGCCGGCCGCCTTGACCAGGCGGATCGCCTCGAACGGGTCGAGCTCGTGCTTCTCCGCGTACGCACGGCCGCCGTCGGCGAGCCACTCGGGGGTGAAGGCGTCCGAGACGGTCTCCACCACGCCGAGCTCCACGAGTGCGGTGGCGATGTGCGGGCGGCCCACGGAGCCCTCGCCCGCGATGCGGGACACCTGCTCCCAGGTCACGGGCACGCCGAGGGCCTGGAGCTTGGCGACCATGGTGCGGGCGCGCGGGATCCGGTCGTCGCGGACGAGCTCGCGCTCGCGGGCGAACTCCGGCTCCGCGGGATCGAAGAGGTAGGCCAGCATGTGCAGGCCCACGCCGTCGAGACGGCAGGACAGCTCGGCCCCGGTGACCAGGGTGAGCCCGGGCGGCAGGGCCGCGATCGCCTCGGCGTGTCCCCGGACCGTGTCGTGGTCCGTCAGCGCCACCACGTCCAGCCCGGCCGCGGCCGCGTTGCGGACCAGTTCGGCGGGGGTGTCCGTGCCGTCGGAAGCCGTGGAGTGGGCGTGCAGATCGATGCGCACGGCACACGGCTCCTGGGGGCGGGGCGGAAAGGGGACACCCCAGTCTAAGGGGGCCAGCCCCGCGCAGTCGCCGGGACCCGCACCCCGCACACGTGAATCCCCCCACGTCCGGGGCTTCCGGAAGGGGCGGGGTGCGGAGAGGTTCAGCCCGATTCCAGGATGCGGGGGCTGAGGGCCCCGCACGGGAGGAGGTCCAGCTCGGCACCCGCATCACGCAGGTCCGTCAGGACGAGCTCGTCGTACATCAGCAGACCGGACTGCTCGGGCCACACCACCGCCCACAGCCACAGCCCCCGCGCCTCCCCCACGAACACCGCCCGATCCTCCGGCGTCCCCGTCACGTGCCACAGCGGAGTCGGCCGCCCCGCGGCGACGACCTTGGCGTGCGGCGGAGCCGAGACGTTGAAGCGGGGCCCGGGATCCGGCCCGTCGATGCCCGCGTACCGCGCCCCGAGGCCCACGCCCAGCTCCTCGGCCACGAGCACCAGCTCGCCCATGCCGCCGAGCGGTCCCGGCCCGGAGCAGGCCACGGCGGTGGCGCGGCCGCCGCTGCGGTCGTCCCCCGCGCAGGCCACCCCCGTGAACAGCCATCCGACGGGCAGCGGCCACGGCATCCACACCGGCACCTGGGCCCGGTTCACGACGACCCCGAGGCCCTCCACGCTGGGCGGGATGACCGGTTGCAGCGGCTGCACGGCGCCGTGGACGGCGCACTGCCAGGAATCGGAGAAGAGACCGGGCGCCCTGACCCGGCCACCGCACTTAGGGCACGTCGGTTCACCCCTCATAACTGCCCACGCTCCTCCCCGGTCGCCGCCCCGTCAAGGCACGATCACCCGTCCGGATGCCATGCGTACCCCCCGTGGCGGCCCTCAGTCCCGCCCGGGCCCGCCGCGACCCGCGACCCGGGCCGGCCGAGGTCGGGCCGGGTCCGGCCCGGACCCGGCCCGCCCCGCCCCTCAGTCCAGCGCCACCGACGCCCGCAGCGGGTCCCGCAGGTCCGTGCCGCGGGCCAGCCACCGCTCCTGGAGGGCCGCCGCCCCGTGCACCCGCTTCCACGCGGCCTCGTTCGGCGTCATCGGCAGCAGCGGCAGGAACCGTACGGGGTCCAGGGGCTCGTCCAGCTCCAGGTCCTCGACCAGCCCGCCCGGCTCGGCGACCAGCACGGAGGTGAACGGCGCGCCGGGCCACAGCGGTTCGCCCACGTCCAGCGAGGCGCCCGGGCTGACGACCAGTCCCTCCACCTGCGGGGAGGCGGCGAGCACCGCGAGCGGCCGCAGCACCTTGTCGGTGTCGGCGGCTCCCGCCCTTACGGACAGCACCAGTTCGGCCCGCGGACCGCGCAGCGGGTCGGCCACCACCGCCGTCGGGTCGGCCATCGGCTGCCCCGACATCCCGAGGGTCGCGTACCGCAGCACCTCCCCGTCCGTGAAGCGGAGCACCTCGATGCGGTCGGTCCCGAGGAAGGTGACCGCCGCGCGTGCATCGGGTTCGCCCAGCGCGGTGCGCAGCCGGGCCTCGACCAGAGCCAGAACTTCTGCCATGCGGTGAGCATAGAACTGCTATCCGCCGGGTAAAGGACCCGTCTTGACCATCTGTCGGCTGATAGTGTTGACCGCTGGTCGGGGCAGCGTGCAGAAGCACCGCTTCCGTGCCCCGACATCAGGACATCCCCTACGGGGGACCGGCCGGAGGAGGTGGGGCTGCGGTGGACCGAAGTCGATCGTGCAGTACCAATCGCTCTTCCGCGGGGTCCCGCCTTCCGGTCTGACCCCCTCCGCCCGGCCGCACGCCGGGCCTCCGGTCCCCGTCCCGTGCGACGGCATCCCGCTTCGGTGAAGAGCGACGGCAGAACTTTTCCTCCCGTCCTGTGCCTTCCGCCCTGCCCTCAGGGGGCGGAGGGTCTCCCGTCCGTGCGGCTCGCGGCCGTACGAAGGAGCCTGCCATGTCGATGATCCGTGACCTGCGCGCGGTGGTCCGTCCGTCCCTGCGCAAGCCCAGCCCGGCGCACAGCCTGTACGACCCCACCCGCGACCCTTCGGCGAGCAGTGCGGTGGTGGACTGCGCCGTCTACCGCGACGGCCGCCGGCTGCCCGGCGACTGCCTGTCCCCGCGCGAGTCGGTGCGCCGGGTCCGGGAGGACGGCGGCTTCGTGTGGATCGGGCTGCACGAGCCCACCGAGGCCGAATTCGCGGGCATCGCCAAGGAGTTCGGCCTGCACCCGCTGGCCGTGGAGGACGCGGTGCACGCGCACCAGCGGCCCAAGCTGGAGCGGTACGACGACACCCTCTTCACCGTCTTCAAGACCATCCACTACGTGGACCACGCCGAACTCACCGCCACCAGCGAGGTGGTGGAGACCGGCGAGGTGATGTGCTTCACCGGCCGGGACTTCGTCATCACGGTCCGGCACGGCGGCCAGGGCTCGCTGCGCGCCCTGCGCCACCGGCTGCAGGACGACCCGGAGCTGCTCGCGAAGGGCCCCTCGGCCGTGCTGCACTCGCTCGCCGACCACGTCGTGGACGGCTACATCGCGGTGGCGGCGGCCGTGCAGGACGACATCGACGAGGTGGAGAGCGCGGTGTTCGCCGCACCCGCCAAGGGCAGCCCGCGCGGGGTGGACGCCGGGCGGATCTACCAGCTCAAGCGCGAGGTGCTGGAGTTCAAGCGGGCGGTGGCCCCGCTCCAGCGGCCGCTGGAGCTGCTGAGCGAGCGGCCCATGCGGCTGGTGGACCCGGACATCCAGAAGTACTTCCGCGACGTGGCCGACCACCTGGCCCGGGTGCACGAGCAGGTCGTGGGCTTCGACGAGCTGCTGAACTCGATCCTCCAGGCGAACCTGGCCCAGGCGACCGTCGCGCAGAACGAGGACATGCGCAAGATCACCTCCTGGGCCGGCATCATCGCCGTGCCGACCATGATCTGCGGCGTGTACGGGATGAACTTCGACCACATGCCGGAGCTGCACTGGAAGTACGGCTATCCCCTGGTGATGGCGTCCATCGTCGGGATCTGCCTGACCATCCACCGCGCCCTGCGCCGCAACGGCTGGCTCTGAGGCCGCCACGCCCGGTGCAGGCCCGCGCCCCGGGACCGGCCGCAGCCCCGGGCGGCCCCGGACCGGACCCCGCCAGGCCCTAGGCTGTGCGCATGACACTCAGCACGCTCGAACTGGCCCTCGTCGAGGAGGCCGCGAAGAAGTCCGGCCTCATCTGGGTCCGCGGCACCGGGCCCGACCGGGCCCTGTGGCACGCCTGGGTGGACGGGGCCGCGCACGTGCTGGGCGACGGTCCGGGCGAGCAGCCGTTCCCCGGGCTCGCCGACGGCGGCACCGCCGAGGTGACGGTCCGCAGCAAGGACAAGGGCGGCCGGCTGGTGGCCTGGACGGCCTCCGTGACCGAGCTCGCGCCCGCGTCCGAGGCCTGGGAGGCGGCGGTCGCCGAGCTGAAGGGCAAGCGGCTGAACGCGCCCGACTCCGAGACCATGACCGACCGCTGGGCGCGCGAGTGCCGGCTGCTGCGCCTGGAGCCGGTGGCCGTGGCGGCCGCGCAGCCCGGGGGCTCGCTGGCGGCGGCCCCGCTGCCGTCCCCGGCGATCACCCGCCGGCCGGTCCCGGCGGCCCTGCCGAAGCTGCTGCTGAAGCGCAAGCGCGCCAAGAAGGGCTAGCAGGCGGGGGGCCCGCCGCGGGCCCGGCCCCGGCTCCGGTGCGTCAGCCCTCCGAGCCGGTCCCGCCGCGGGACGGGAGCTGGGAGCCGTAGTCGAGGGTCTCGTCCTTGGGCGGGGCGGTCAGGGCGAACGGCTTGTCCCAGTCGGCCAGCTCCACCACCCCGGCGCCCCCGGCCCGTTCCAGGCGCAGCGGGTACGGGGTGCCGATGAGCGAGACGTCGAGGCGGCCGCCGGCCCCCTTGTCCGCGGTGAGCTCGATGGTGCGCACCGTGCCGACCTTCCGGTACGCGCCCTTCTCCAGCTTGCCGTTCAGGCCGAGCAGCCCGTCCAGGAGCACGTCCATCTCGGTGAAGCCGCGCAGCTGCTTGTAGGAGGGGTCGCCGGCCGGGACCTTGACGTACTTGTCGCCGAGCTTGTCGGCTGCGGCTTCGCCGTCCTCGGAGTCCTCCCCGCCCGCGGAGGCGGAGGGCTGCGGGGAGGCGGTTCCCGCGCCCCGGCGGCCCCAGAACCCGGCGTCCGCCTTCAGGTAGAGCTCCTCACCCACCCGGAGCAGCTCGAAGGTGCTGCCGGTGGACTTCACCCGGCCCGTGGCCCCCTTGCCGTTCAGCCGCATGTCGAGGGTGAAGGACTTGCCGGCGCTGACCAGGGTGCCGGAGAGCCGGACGGCGTCCGCCGCGGTCGCCGCCGCGCGCGCCTTGGCCTCGATGCGGTCGGCGGAGAGCTTGCCCACTCCGTTGGTGCCCTCGTCGGGGTCCTCCCCGCAGCCGGTGGCGGCCACGGCCAGGCCCGCGCACAGCACGCCGGCTACGGCGGCCCGGCGGAGCCGGGCGGCCGGGGGGAAAGCGATCACGGGCGGGCCGCCTCTCGTCTGGGCTCGGTGCAGCAGGCAGCGTACCCGGGCGTAGCCCCTGGTCCGGGACCCAGGTGCCCGCGGGGTACCGCCCCCGGGTGCCGCAGTGCGCAGGTGTGCGGTGAAGCGGTGCGTACGGGTGCGGTCCGCGGTGCGTACGGGGCGGTGCCCGCCGGGCGCGCGGGTGCGGGGCCGCGCCCGGTCCCCGCCCGGCCGCCCCACCAGCGCGGACCTCCGGGGCACGGGCTAGCCTGAGAGCCGTACCAGGCGAAACGGTTCACGAGGAGGCGCACGGATGGCAGGAGGCGCCCCCCGGATCTTCGTCTCGCACCTGGCGGGAGTGCCCGTCTTCGACCCCGCCGGCGACCAGGTCGGCCGGGTCCGGGACCTGGTGGCGATGCTGCGCGTGGGCGGCCGCCCGCCGCGGCTGCTGGGCCTGGTGGTCGAGGTGGTCAGCCGGCGCCGGATCTTCGTCCCCATGACCCGGGTGACGGGCGTGGAGTCGGGCCAGGTCATCACCACCGGGGTCGTCAACATGCGGCGCTTCGAGCAGCGCCCCACCGAGCGTCTGGTCCTCGGCGAGCTGCTGGACCGGCGGGTGCGCCTGGTGGACGGCGGCGAGGAGGTCACCGTCCTGGACGTGGCCATCCAGCAGCTCCCGGCCCGCCGCGACTGGGAGATCGACCGGATCTTCGTCCGCAAGGGGAAGGGCGGGGCGCTGCGCCGCCGCGGCGAGACCCTGACCGTCGAGTGGTCGGCGGTGACCGGCTTCTCGCTGGAGGAGCACGGGCAGGGCGCCGAGAGCCTGGTGGCGACGTTCGAGCAGATGCGCCCGGCGGACCTAGCGAACGTCCTGCACCACCTGACGCCCAAGCGACGCGCCGAGGTGGCCAACGCCCTCGACGACGACCGGCTCGCGGACGTGCTGGAGGAGCTGCCCGAGGACGACCAGATCGAGATCATCGGCAAGCTGAAGGAGGAGCGCGCGGCCGACGTCCTGGAGGCGATGGACCCGGACGACGCGGCGGACCTGCTCTCCGAGCTGCCCGAGGTCGACCAGGAGCGGCTGCTGACGCTGATGCAGCCGGACGATGCGGCGGACGTGCGCCGCCTGCTGTCGTACGAGGAGCGCACCGCGGGCGGTCTGATGACGACCGAGCCGATCGTGCTGCGTCCGGACGCGACGGTCGCGGACGCCCTGGCGCGGGTCCGGCAGGCCGACCTGTCCCCGGCGCTGGCCGCCCAGGTGTACGTGTGCCGGCCGCCGGACGAGACGCCGACCGGCAAGTACCTGGGCACGGTGCACTTCCAGCGGCTGCTGCGCGATCCCCCGTTCACGCTGGTCAGCTCGATCGTGGACACGGACCTGCCGCCGCTGCGGCCGGACGCTTCGCTGCCCGCGGTGACCAGCTACCTGGCCGCCTACAACATGGTGGCGGTGCCGGTCGTCGACGAGAGCGGCTCCCTGCTCGGCGCGGTCACCGTGGACGACGTACTGGACCACCTGCTGCCGGAGGACTGGCGGGAGACGGGGTTCCACGCCGAGGAGGGCGTCGGTGGGCACTGAGCGCAGCCGGCGCGAGCCGGCGCGGGACAAGGGCCGCGAGCGGGCGCGCGAGCACGCCCGGGAGCACGGCCTGGCGGACCGCCTGGAGGAGCTGGCCGAGCGCGCCCGGGAGCGGGCCGAGCGCTCGGAGCGGGCCGAGCGGGCGAAGGCCGGGGCGACCGGGTCGAGCGCCCTGTCGCGCTCCCGGGTGCGGCTCGACCTGCCGAAGGCCCCGCGCCAGAAGCTGCTGCCCGAGTACGACCCGGAGGCGTTCGGGCGGACCTCGGAGCGGATCGCGCGGTTCCTGGGCACGGGCCGGTTCATCGTCTGGATGACCCTGGTCATCATCGTGTGGGTGCTGTGGAACATCTTCGCGCCGGCGGCCCTGCGGTTCGACGAGTACCCGTTCATCTTCCTGACCCTGGCGCTGTCCCTCCAGGCCTCGTACGCGGCCCCGCTGATCCTGCTCGCGCAGAACCGGCAGGACGACCGGGACCGGGTCAACCTGGAGCAGGACCGCAAGCAGAACGAGCGGTCGATCGCGGACACCGAGTACCTGACGCGGGAGATCGCGGCGCTGCGGATGGGCCTGGGCGAGGTGGCGACCCGCGACTGGATCCGCTCGGAGTTCCAGGACCTGATCAAGGAGATGGACGAGCGGCGGCTGTTCCCGCACGAGAGTGACGAAGGCGACCGCTGACGGGCTTTCCCGGCGCGTGCTACCGGGCCGTACCATCGGGTCATGGCTACCGACACACCCTCCGCCGCCGTGCCCGAGCAGGACGCGATCCTGGACGCGCTGGCGACGGTCAACGACCCCGAGATCAACCGGCCCATCACCGAGCTCGGCATGGTCAAATCGGTCGAGATCGGCGAGGGCGGCGCGGTCGCGATCACGGTCTACCTCACGGTGTCGGGCTGCCCCATGCGCGAGACCATCACCAAGAACGTCCGCGAGGCGGCCCTGAAGGTCGCGGGCGTCACCTCCGTCGAGGT
Source organism: Streptomyces sp. NPDC030809 (assembly GCF_055572195.1). Lineage (NCBI taxonomy): Bacteria > Bacillati > Actinomycetota > Actinomycetes > Kitasatosporales > Streptomycetaceae > Streptomyces > Streptomyces sp. NPDC030809. The sequence continues at coordinate 4,392 of NZ_JBVIDV010000016.1, read as the reverse complement.
GTCGCTGGACGTGATGAGCGACGAGCAGCGCAAGGAGCTGGCGGCCTCGCTGCGCGGCGGCACCGCCGAGCGCGAGGTGCCCTTCGCGAAGCCGGGCTCGCTGACCCGGGTGTACGCGGTCGCGTCCGGCAAGGGCGGCGTCGGCAAGTCCTCGGTGACGGTGAACCTGGCCGCGGCGATGGCCGCGGACGGTCTGAAGGTCGGCGTCGTGGACGCGGACATCTACGGGCACAGCGTGCCGCGGATGCTGGGTGTGGACGGCAAGCCCACCCAGGTCGAGAACATGATCATGCCGCCGTCGGCGAACGGCGTGAAGGTGATCTCCATCGGCATGTTCACCCCGGGCAACGCCCCGGTGGTGTGGCGCGGCCCGATGCTGCACCGCGCGCTCCAGCAGTTCCTGGCGGACGTGTTCTGGGGCGACCTGGACGTGCTGCTGCTGGACCTGCCGCCGGGCACCGGTGACATCGCGATCTCGGTGGCCCAGCTGGTGCCGAACGCCGAGATCCTCGTGGTGACCACCCCCCAGCAGGCGGCGGCCGAGGTCGCCGAGCGGGCCGGCTCGATCGCCGTGCAGACCCACCAGAAGATCGTCGGCGTGGTCGAGAACATGTCCGGGCTGCCCTGCCCGCACTGCGACGAGATGGTCGACGTGTTCGGCACCGGCGGCGGCCAGCTGGTCGCGGACGGCCTGACGAAGACCACCGGCGCCACGGTGCCCGTGCTCGGCCAGATCCCGATCGACGTGCGGCTGCGCGAGGGCGGGGACAACGGCAAGCCGGTGGTCCTGGCGGACCCGGACTCCCCGGCGGGCGCGGCCCTCCGGGCGATCGCGGGCAAGCTCGGCGGCCGCCAGCGCGGCCTGTCGGGCATGTCCCTGGGGATCACCCCGCGCAACAAGTTCTGAAAGAACGGGGTGCCGCTCCCGGCGGCACCCCGGTTTGCCCGCCTCGGGCACGGCTACTCGTACGCGCTGACGTCCTTCAGCTCGCTGAAGGCGAGCCCGTACGCGCTCATCCCCCGCCCGTACGCCCCGAGGTGCACCCCGTTGGCCGTGGACCCGGCCAGCACCCAGCCGAACTCGGATTCCCGGTAGTGGAACGGCGTCGGCACCCCGTCCACCGGCAGCGACAGCGAGGACCAGTCCGGCCCGTCGAGGTCGTCGGCGAGCTCCCAGGCCGTCTCGGTCTGCTGGTCCAGCCAGCTGCTGCGCAGGGTGTGGTCCATCTGGCCGGGCCAGGTGAAGGCGAGCAGGCCGGAGCCGGCCAGCCAGGCGGCGGAGGACACCGAGGTGGCCTCCAGGACTCCGGTGCCGTCCCCGCTGCGCCGGTTGGGGCTGCTGGCGACCGTGATCACGACGGCGAAGCGCTCGCGCTCGGCGCCCGTGGCCTCGCTGCGTACGGTCGGCTCGTCGCCGTGGCCCACCGAGCCGTGCTCCACCGTGCCGTCGGCGGCGGTGCCCACCTGCATCAGCCAGCGGGGGCCGGTGAAGGCCTCGTCCAGCCCGTACCAGGGGAAGGCGGCCCGCAGGTAGCCCTCCGCGGCGCGCCGGGCGGCCGGGACCGCGGTCCCGGATGCGCCCTCGGCCGCTTCGGCCGCGGCCTCCTCCGGCTGCGCGGGAAGACCGGGTTGCCCGGTGAGCCCGGGATGCTCGTGCCCGGGTGGGACGGTCACGGCCGTCTCCGCCGCCTGCGGGGGCGTCCCCTCGGGCGCCTGCCCGGGTTCCTGCACCGGCGCCTGTCCGGGCGTACCGGCCGGGCCGTCCGGCGCGATCGCCGGCTGGAGCCCCTGCTGCACGCCTACCCGGCTCGTCGTCTCCATCAGTCCGGCCGCCTCTCGTTCCGTGGGGTCCGGAGCGGCCCGCCCCCCTCGGGCGTCCTGGATCCGGACAGATGGAGGATAGCCATCTCACCCCGGCATGCCCGGAAGGCGAGGAATCAGGTGGCGTCGATGTCGAAGCGGGCGCGCTCCTCGCGGGCGGGCTGCGCGGGCTTCTTGGCGAGGTCGGGCGAGGTGCCGCCGGAGGCGGGGGCGGCCGGCTCGGGCTCGGTGCCGTTCACGGCGTCCGCGACCTCGTTCATCTCCTTGCGGAGGTCGAGGCTGCTGCGGATCTCGCGCAGGTCCTCGTTCTCGGTGAGCTGCTTGCGCAGGAAGGTCTTCGGGTTCAGGTCCTCGAACTCGAAGTCCTTGAACTCCGGACCGAGTTCGGAGCGGATGTCCTGCTTGGCATTGTCCGAGAACTCGCGGACCTTCCGGATGAAGCGGGACACGTCCTGGATCACCTTGGGCAGCTTGTCCGGGCCGAAGATGAGCACGGCGAGGACGACGAGCGTCAGCAGCTCCAGTCCGCCTATGTCAGTGAACACCTGGCCGCTCCTCGGTTCCGTCAATGCAAGCCCTTCAACGGTACCCGGCGCCCGTCGCAGGTCGGTACCTCCCCGGTGCCTCATGACGGGATTCACCCGCGCGTCATGATCCGTTGGCCGAACCGAGGACCAGCTTCACGGTGCGCTCGCGGCCCCCGCGGACCACGGTGAGCGTGAGCGGGTCGCCGGGGCGCTGGGCCCGGATCTTGATGATCAGCTCCTCGGGGGCGTGCACGCGGGTGCCGTCCACCTTGGTGATCACGTCCCCGGGCCGGATGCCGGCCTTGGCGGCGGGGCCGCCCGGGGTGACGGGGCGCTTGCCGTCCCGGCCGGGGTCGGTGCCCACGCGGGCGCCGTCGCCGGTGTAGTCCATGTCGAGGGTGACGCCGATGACGGGGTGGGTGGCGGTGCCCCGGTTGATGAGCTCCTGGGCCACCCGGCGGCCCTGGTTGATCGGGATGGCGAAGCCGAGGCCGATGCTGCCGGACTGGCGGGCCGCGCCGCCCTCCTCCTCGTCCCCGGAGCCGTCGTCGGCGGAGCGGATGGCGCTGTTGATGCCGATCACCCGGCCGCGGGAGTCGAGGAGGGGGCCGCCGGAGTTGCCGGGGTTGATGGGGGCGTCGGTCTGGAGGGCGTCCACGTAGCTGACGTCGCTGCCGTCCTCGGCCTTGCCGCCCGCGGTGATGGGGCGCTCCTTGGCGCTGATGATGCCGGCGGTGACCGTGTTCGACAGGTCGAAGGGGGCGCCGATGGCCACGACCGGGTCGCCGACGCGCACCCCGTCGGAGTTGCCGAGCGGCAGCGGGCGCAGGCCCTTGACCCCCTCGACCTTGACCACCGCGAGGTCGTAGCCCGCGTCCCGGCCGACGATCCGGGCGCTCGCGGTTTCGCCGCCGCTGAAGGAGACCGTTATCCGGCCGGACTTCGCGGCGCTGTCCACGACGTGGTTGTTGGTGAGGATGTGGCCCTTGCCGTCGAGGACGAAGCCGGTACCGGTACCGCTGCCGCCACCGCCCTGCACGTGCAGGGTGACCACGCCGGGCAGCGCCCGGGCCGCGATCCCGGCGACGCCGCGCGGGGCGGCGCCGCCGCCCTCGCCGTCCGCGCCGTCGGGCTGGGCCAGCTCCAGGGTGGTGGTCCCGGTCCGCTCCAGGTACACCCCGAGCCCGCCGCCGATGCCGCCGGCGAGCAGTGCGAGCAGGACGGCCCCGACGACGAGGGCCGGGGTACGGCGACGGGGCCGCGGGGTGTCGGCGAGCTGGAGCGGTGCGACGGCCCAGGGGTCGTAGCGGGGGGCCGGCGCGTCTGCCGCGAGCGGGGCGGGGGCGGGGGCGGGCGGGGCGGGGCGGCTCCACCAGGCGGGGGCGGGGGCGGCGGGGGGTTGTTCCTGCGCGGCCTGCGGTGCCGGCTCCGGGCTGGTGCCGGGGCGGCTCCACCAGGTGGGGGGTACGGACGCCGAGTCGGTCGGCCGGCCGTCGTTCATCTGCACTCCCCGGTGTTCCCCACGCGTCGCGGACGCCTTCGCGAGGATTCAACCAGGTCGCTCCCCGCACGTCACCGCCCCGGGGCCCCGCGGCCGGGCCCGCCGCACCCGCACCTTCCGGGGGCTCCGCCCCCGGACCCCCGCGCCTCAAACGCCGGCGGGGCTCGATTTCACCCCGCGGGGTCCTGCCCCCACGGGCAAGCCCCAGCGGCTCCAGCCTCGCGGGCCACCCCTCCGCCCTCACGGGGCAACCTCCAGCCTCGGCGGGCACGCCCCAGCCTCGCGGGGCAACCTCCAGCCTCCCCGGGCACATTCCAGCCTCGCGGGACCCATTGCAGCCCCGCCGGGCACGCTCCAGCCTCGCGGGGCACATTTCAGCCTCGCCGGCGTTTGAGGCGCGGGGTCTGGGGCGGAGCCCCAGTTCGGGAAGGGGCGGGTAGGGGAAAGCCCCGCAGGGTCACGGCCCGGGCCCTGGGGGGGGGGGGGGGGGGGGGGCGACCCCCCCCCCCCCCCCCCCCACGATGCTCCGTAGTTCGTTACCGA
>NZ_JBVIDV010000015.1:180266-215294 GCF_055572195.1 Streptomyces sp. NPDC030809 | reverse complement strand
GAGTTCTCAAGGTGCGGACGCTTCCTTTGTACTGACCCTCGCGGGCTTTCCTCCGGGCGCTTCCTTCGTTCTTGCGTTTCCGACTCTATCAGATCCTTTCGGGCCTGACTCCCAGTCAGCGGGCTTTGTCTTCCGGGCTGTTGGGCCCTTCCGACTCCCGAACTCTAACGGATTTCCCGGGCGAACCGTTAATCGGGTCGCGGTCGTGAAATCGGGCGTGCCGAATTCACTCCCGTTCGGGAGTCCGTGCTGAGTGGGGCTGCCGCGGTGAAGCGGCGGATCGCCGCCGCGGAACCGTTCCGGCTCCGGGGTAACTCGGAGGACATTAGGCGCCCGGCGCCCCCGAGTCAACTCGGGGGCCGACACGCCCCCCGGTGGTGGCTGGCCTGCCGGTGGAACCCCCTTGCGCAATGGTCAAGAGTTGTTGACCATTGCGGCATGCCTACCGACGATCTTCCCGAGGCGTTCCACGTCTCCACCGACGAGCAGCTGCGTGCCGTCTCCAACCTCACGCGGCACCGGATCATGGCGATGCTCCGCTTCGAGCCCGCGACGATCACGCAGATCGCCGAGCGCGTGGGCCTCGCGAAGGGGAGCTCCAGCTACCACGTCCGGTTGCTGGAGCGGGCCGGCCTGGTGAAGGTCGTACGGACCCGCAAGGTGCGGGGGGTCACCGAGCGGTACTACGCGGTGGCCGCGCGGTCGATCGTGCTGCCAGACTGGGGCGCGGGAGAGCCGGACGTGCTGATGCGGCATGCGGTCGCCGACCTGGAGGCCGCGCCGGTGGACGGCGAGCGGCACGTACGGATGGCGCACCTGCGCCTCACCGAGGAGCAGTTCGCCGAGCTCGGGGCCAGGCTGCAGGCGCTCGCGGACGAGTACCGGGAGCTGTCCGATCCGTCGCTGCCGGACTCCTCGCTCGTCTTCGCACTGTTCCACCCGGCACGGCGTCAGCAGGCTGACGCCGAAGGGGAGGCCAAGTGACCTCGGACGTCAGGAAGCTCCCCGCCGGGTTCGGGCGGCTGTGGGCCGCGCAGACGGTGTCCTCGTTCGGTGACGGGGTGACCCATGCCGCGCTGCCGCTGCTCGCGCTGACGCTGACCCGGGATCCGATGGCGCTCGCCGTGGTCGCCGCCGCCGGGACGCTGCCGTGGCTGCTCTTCGGGGTGCTCGGCGGCGCGCTGGTGGACCGCTGGGAGCGGCGGCGCACGATGTGGATCGCGGACGCGGCCCGTGCGGTGCTGCTCGCGATACCGGCGGCCGCGGCCGCGCTGGACGTGCTGAGCATTCCGCTCCTCGCGGCCGTCGCCTTCCTGCTCGGCCTCGGCGGGCTGTTCTTCGACACGGCCGCCGCCGCCTACCTGCCGGACCTCCTCGGCCGCGAGCCCGTGCTCCTGGAGCGCGCGAACTCCCGCCTGCGCGGTGCCCAGACCGCCATGTCCGGATTCGCGGGGCCGCCTGCGGGCAGCGCCCTGCTCGCGCTCGGACGGTCGGTCCCGCTGCTCGCCGACGCGGTGTCGTTCGCGCTCTCCGCCCTGCTCGTACGTTCGCTGCCCGCCGCGCCCCGGCCCGTACCGCAGGCCCGGGAGTCCCTGCTGCGGCAGGCGCGGGCCGGTGCCTCGTACGTGTTCCGGGACCGGCTGCTGCTCGGGCTGGCGCTGCGCCCGGCGGTCGGGAACGTCGCCTTCCTCGCGGTGGAGACCGTACTCGCGCTCTTCGCGCACGAGCGGCTCGGCATCGGGGCCTTCGGTTTCGGCCTGCTCCTCACCGCGGAAGCCACCGGCGGCCTGCTCGGCGCGGCCGTCGCCTCCTTCCTCGGCCGGCGGCTCGGCACCGGCGCCGCGCTGACCTCCACGGCCGCGGTGGAGGGACTCGCCGTCCTGGGTCTCGCCGCCGCCCCGAACCCGTACGTCGCCGGCCTCGCGCTCGCCGTCTGCGGGGCCGGCATGGGCGCCACGATGGTGCTCGCCCCCTCCCTCCGGCAGACGATCGTCCCGGCCCACCTGATGGGCCGGGTCGCGTCCACCTCGCGGATGCTCGCCATGTGCGCCGCGCCGTTCGGTGCCTTCCTCGGCGGCTGGCTGGCCACCGCGTACGGCGTGCGCACTCCCCTCTATACGGCCGCCGGGCTCCTCCTCACGATGACCGCGATCACGGCGACCATGACCGGCAACCGGCGGGTCGAGGCCGCCCTGCGGGCTGCTGCCCCGGCCGAGGGCCCGGAGGCGCCGGAATCCCGCGGGCGCGTGCGCGAGAGCGCCGGGTAGCAGCGTTCGGCACGGACGAGGACGAGAAGACGAAACGCCCGGCGTCCCGGACGGCATGTGCCGTCCGGGACGCCGGGCGCTGTGTGTGAGAGCGCGCGCGAGCAGGGCTCAGGGAGCCAGGCGGTACGCGTTCGTGATCGTTTCGGTGACGGTGTTGCCGTCGGTGTCCTTGACCGTCACCTGGAAGGACACCGCCTTTGCGCCGGCCGGGTGCGTGAGGCGGACGGAGCGGGCGCCCTTGGCGTCGGTGGTGACCGGGAGCTTCACCCAGGTCGCGCCGTTGTCGAAGCCGGCCCGGACGGTGAGCGCGGCCAGTTTGCCGGGGGCGGCGGCCGCCCCGCTGAGGACGAGGGGCACCGTCAGTGCCGTGCCCGTCTTCACCGTGCCGTTGAGCGGGACCTCGGGGGCCAGCCGGACCGTGGACAGGGGCAGCACCTCCAAGCCCCCGTCGGCCGGGCGGGCGGAGGTGAAGGTCCAGGTGACCGCGACCTTGGTGCTGGTGGCCGTGGCCTGGGCGGACCTGGTCGCCTCCATGGACAGCCGGTAGGAGGCGCGGCCGGCCGGGACCATGGCGCCGAGCACACCGGGCTTGCCCTCGGCGATCACGGCGGTGCCGCTGCTCAGCCGTGAGAAGCCGCCGGTGACGACGGGCCGGCTGCGGTGCCCGGCCCCGTCGGCGAACATCGGCACCGACACCTCGATCGTGTCGTGGGTACGGCGGGCGCCGGTGCCGCCCTGTGCGGTGAGGTCGGGGCCGACGACCGCGCCGCCGACCGTGGTGCGGTGACGGCTGCCGGGCGCGTACGTCTCGGGCCCGACGGTGTGGCTCAGGCGCTCCTGCGATTCCGCCCCGATCTGGAACACCCGCCAGGTCCAGCGCTGTCCGGCGGTGGTGACGTACATCCGGGCCGTGGCAGGGAGGGCGTACCTCGTCTCCATCTGGTAGCCGCTGCTCCAGGCGCCGTCCTCGGCGTCCTCCGGGCGGCCGGTGACGTAGCCGTCGAGTCCGGTGGCGGAGGAGCCGAGCCCGAGGGTGACCTCGGCCAGGTCCTTGCGCTCGACGGTGCGGGTCAGGCCGGTGAAGAAGCGGCCGGTCTGCGGGTAGAACAGCCGGTACTCCGCGCTGCGGCCCTCCTTGCCGGGGATCCCCCACAGTCCGCCGAACTGCGTGTGGAAGGTCGGGGTTTCGGGGCCCAGGTGCGCGGTGAGCAGCCTGGAGCCGTCGCCGACGGACCAGGAGGTCGAGAGGGCGCCCAGGAAGTCCTGGTAGCCGATGGCCAGGTCGAGCGGCTTCGCGGCCGGGTCGGGGACGGTGATCTTGAGCGGCTTGGCCTTGCGCGCGTCCAGGACGATGGTGGTGTCGGCGCTGAGGTTGAGCGTCGGCTGCACGAAGGTGGCGTACTTGGCCGCCCCCTCGATGGTGCTCTCCAGCGTGTACCTGCCGCGCGGCAGGCGTACGGTCGCCGTGGCGCCGGACGGGTTCTCCACGGGCCGGCGGGCGAGGTCGGTGTGGGCGAGGACGCTGGTGTAGTAGTTCTTCGCGGGGGCGCCGTCCAGCCCGATGTGCTTGACGGTCAGGTTGCAGCCCGCCGCCTCGCGGTAGACGACGAAGGCCGTGCGCAGCGCCTGGCCGCCGCCGGTCGCGACGACGGAGCCGCCGTAGGCGCCGTCGAGGGAGCCGAGGCGGGTGTTCGCGGTGACCTTGGTGCTCGCGGTGCCGCCCGCGGGCACGGTGAGCCTGGTGCCCTGGAGGGTGAACATGCCGGCCGGGGCGGGCTTGCCGTCGGGGTCGGCGGCCGCGGTGGTGAGGTTCAGCGTGACGGGTGCCGTGCCGAGGTTGCGGTAGGTCACGGTGCGGGTGACGGGGGCGTCGTCGCCGTGCGGGTACAGGGCGGTGCCGAAGTCCAGGGTGCCGGACTCGGGGATGAGGGTGGTCTTGATCGCGCGCGCGATGTCGACGCGGCCCGAGCCGAGCCGGTAGGGGCGTGCGTCCGTGGCGGCGGAGGCCGAGCCGATCAGGGCCGCCTTGAGGCGTGCTCCGGTCCAGGTGGGGTGCTGCTGCTTGAGGATGGCCGCTGCGCCCGCGACGTGCGGGGTGGCCATGGAGGTGCCGCTCTTGGTGGCGTAGCCGCTCGCCGGGGGTGCGGCCAGGGAGGTGGAGGCGGCGGCGAGGATGCCCACGCCGGTCGCGCTGATGTCGGGCTTCGCCAGGCCGGACGCCGTCGGGCCGATGCTGCTGGTGTCGGCGCGTACGCCCTTCTTGTCGGAGCTGGCGACGGTCAGGGCGGCCGGGGCGGAGCCGGGCGAGTGGATCGTGCCTTCGCCGTACCCGCCGTCGTTGCCCGCGGCGACGACGAAGAGGGCCTTGGCGGAGAGGCGTGCGACGGCGGCCTCCTTCGCGTCCTCGCCCGGCCCGTCCGGGGCGCCCAGGCTCATGTTGACGACGGTGGCGCCCTGGTCGACGGCCCACTGCATGCCGGCGACGATCCCGGAGGTGGTGCCGAGGCCGGTGTCGCCGAGGACCTTGGCGTCGATGATCTTGACCCCGGGGGCGACACCCCGGAGCCGGCCTCCGGAGCGGGCCCCGGAGCCGGCCAGGATGGAGGCCACGTGGGTGCCGTGGCCGTGCCGGTCCTTGGTGTCGGGGGAGTCCGTGAAGTTCTTCTCCACGACCTCCGTGCCCTTGAGGTCCGGATGGTTCTGGTCGACACCGGTGTCGAGGACCGCGACCTTGACGCCCTTGCCGGTGTATCCGGCCTGCCAGGCGGCCTTGGTGCCGATCTGGGGGACGCTGACGTCGAGGCTGGGCCAGACCTTGGCGTCGAGCCAGACGTGGCTGATGGCGGGGGTGGCGGAGGGGGAGGCGGAGGGGCCCGTACCGGTACGCGCTCCTGTGGCGGAGCCGGCGCCCGTGCCCCTGCCGCCTCCGACGCCCGTGCCCGTGCCCGTGCCCGCCGTGACGGCCGACCAGAGGCGGCCCGCGGCGGTCTTCGGCGTGCTGAACGCCTCTCCGGAGACGGCCGGCAGGGCGCGCCGCTTGAGGGCGAGCCCGTCGAACGGGTCCGGGCCCGAGTCCATGCCGCGGGCCTGCTCGTAGCCGACGATCAGCGGCAGCGAGCCGCGGTGCGCGTCGTCGTAGCCGTCGGCGATGAGCCGCGTGACGTCGAACAGGGCCCGGTCCAGTACGCCTTGGTCCACGAGCCGCTGTGCGTCCAGCGGGATGACGTACGTGTGTCCGGCCTCGCGGCGCACCGCGATGGGCGTGTTCTCGCGGCCCTTGCCGCGGACCAGCCGTACGACCGTGCCGTCCGAGGCGACGAGCGCGCGGTCGCCGGTGATCAGAGTGACGGCCGCCGTGCGGCCCTGCGATGCCTGTGTGTGGGTCTGCGCCTGTGCGTGGGTCTGCGCCTGCGCCTGCGGGACCGTGGCCCGCGGCTCGGGTGCCGCGCCCGCCGGCGTCGCCGCCGGCAGCATCCCGGCCACGGCGACGGCCACGACCGCCGCCCCCGCTCTTTGTGTGAATCCCACCCGTGTACTCCCCCGTGACTGTTCTGAACGCGACATGCGTACGCACGTACGTCCGCCTTGTGCCGTACGTCGTATGCCGAACGTGCATGGCGATGTGTGCTGACGCATTGTCACCCATGGCCTGGGGTGCGGGAACAGGGGGTTTGGATCTTGAACAGCGGCCCCGGCGGACGGGGTTGGAACGGCCCGGTGGCATGATCGCCACGTGATGAGTGAACCCCGCCCGTCCGGCGCCCCGAGACATGTCCTGTTCGACGTCGACGGCACGTTGATCGACGCCCTGGACAATCAGCGCCGGGTCTGGCGGACGTGGGCGGAGCGGTACGGTCTGGACCCCGATGAGGTCCACCGCGTGGCACTGCGGACCCGGCCGATGGAGACCTTCGCGGAGGTCGCTCCGGACCAGGACCCTCACGAGTGCCTGGCCGCGCTGCACGCGCTGGAGGACGAGGACGTCCGCACGGGCGTGTACGGGGCTTTCGACGGCGGCGCGGAACTGCTGGGCGCTCTGCCGCCCGGCAGCTGGGCACTGGTGACGTCGAACTACGAGCACCGGGTGCGCGGCCGGTTCGCGCGGACGGGCCTGCCGCTCCCGGAGGTCGTGGTGGACGCGGCCGCCGTGGCGGAGGGCAAGCCGTCGCCGGTGCCGTACCTCCGGGCAGCCGCGCTGCTGGGTGCCCGGCCCCAGGACTGCCTGGTCGTGGAGGACGCCCCGTCCGGAGTCCGGGCCGGGCTGCGTGCCGGCATGACGGTGTGGACCGTCAACACGCCCACGGCGGCGCACGGCGCCCACCGCCACTTCGCCACTCTGCGCGAGGCGGCCGGCGAGATCCTCGCCTTCGCCGCGGGCACGCTCCCGGTCCGGGCGGAGGGGGCTCCGTCTGCGGCGGGGTGATCCCGCGGAATCCGGCTCTACGGAATCGGGCTAAGCGGAATCCGGCCCTGCGGGGGTCCCTGCGTTGAGTGGCCCCGGCAGGTCTTCCGTCCCCCGGGGCTAACGGGACGCGCCCCGCCGGTCGGCGACCGCGCCGGTGTAGGTTTCGCGGGTCAGGTCCGCGGCGCCGATGCCGAGTTCTTCGAGAACGGCGCGCACGTCCCTCAGCGCGGCGCTCACGTCGTCCTCGTCGGCCGCGGTCTCCAACTCCAGGAACGTGCCGTCGATCTCGGGGACGCGGACCAGGGTCGCGAGCATCTGCCGGCCGCGGGCCTCGAAGGCGTAGTTGCGGCACCGCTTCTCGAAGGCGATGACCGGCACGTATCCGAGGCCGCGGAGCATGGCGTGGACCGCACCGGGATTCCCGACGGCCGTCTCGTGTTCCGGCTTCGAGCCCGACTCCGCGTCGACTGCGGGTGCCTTGTACGTCAGGACCGTACGGGTGTCGGCTGCGCCGCGGATGGTGCGCACCCGCAGTTCCTGGCCAGCCTCCGCCAGCTCGCCTCCCGGCCGGTCGTAGTAGGTGTCCTGGTACACCTCCACCCGCGCGGTCGCCCGTTCCTCAAGCGCCCGCAGCACGCTCTCGGGGGCGTGCACGCGCGCCTTCAGCTCCGCCTCGACCATCCCGCTCTCCCCTCCTCCTGCTGCTCGGACCGTGCTCTCGGCAGCGTCGACGACCCCTTGGAACATACGTCGGCACGGATGCGCCCCCTGCGCCCGTGAGGTATTGCGGGCGGCCGGAATCGAGCCGGCTCGGCCGGCGGGGCCGAAGCTCTGGATTTGCTCAACTCGGGTTCCGGGTGTCGGGTGCGGCGGGCATGGTCCGTCCACACGCGCTGCGACCGCACGCGTGCCCTGCATCCCCGGGAGGAAACGTGCCCGAGTCCCTGATCACCGGAGTGGTGGTCGTCATCGCCTTCCTGCTCAGCGCCGCGGGCGGCGGTACGAAGCGCAAGCGCCGTGGCGGGTGGTGGGGCGGCGGAAGTCACGGCAGTGGTGGCGGGTACAGCTGTGGCGGCGACGGCGGGAGCGACTGATACCGCCGGCTGCCGGTCCGTTTCCGGCGGAGCTGGGCTCAGGAGTCCTCGGCCGGTGCGGTGGCGGTGGCGGTGGAAGACGGGGACGCCTTTCGTCTGCGGTACGCCAGCGCCCCGCACGCGCCGAGGAGGAGGGCGGCCGCGGCGGCCGCGCCGAGGGCCGGGTGCTGCGCGAAGAGCCGGCCCAGCACTTCGAGTACGCCGAGGCCGGCGGTCGCGTAGATCAGGGCCCAGGCCGCGCCGCCCAGGAACAGGGCGGGGAGGTAGCGCGGCAGCGGCATGCGCATGCTGCCCGCGAGGAAGTTGGCGGCGGTCTGGAAGCCGACGGTCAGGAAGGAGACGGCCACCACCGGGGAGCCCCACCGCTGGATCGCCCGCTCGGCGCGCAGGAACTTCGCCGACGAGATCCGCGCACCGAAGCGGCTGCGCCGGGCACCGGCGCCGGCGAGCCAGCCGACGGCGAAGGTCCCGCCGGCACGGAGCAGCACGATCACGTACAGGGCTCCGGCCGTGAGCACGATCTCGTTCATGGCACCTGCGCCCTGCCTCTGCCTGCGTCGCCCGACGGGTCTCACCTGCGGTGTAGGAACCCGAAGCAGTACGCACACACGCCAGGAAAGGCCACCCTAACCTAACCCCGCCGCGGGGGTACAGGGTGCCTGTTCCGGCCCGGCTCTGCGGGAGGGCCCGGCCACGCCCTGGCCGTCAGTCTGGGTTGACAGCGAGAGTGTGTCAATCCAGACTGACAGGCATGGAAGCGGGAGATCTCTCAGAACGCCTCAGGTCACACGACCCCTCGGTGGGGCTGCGCGCCGTGGGCGCCCTGCACCGGCTGGCAGAGCAGGTGGAAGCGGCAGCGGTCGCACGTGCCAGGGAGCAGGGATGGTCCTGGGAGCAGATCGGCGACGCCCTCGGCGTCTCCCGGCAGTCGGTGCACGCCAAGTACGGGAAGTGAGACGAGCATGTTCGAACAGTTCGCAACGGGCGCCCGCGCGGCCGTCACGTCCGCGGTGACCGAGGCCACACTGCGCGGCGACCGCCGCATCGGCACCGAGCACCTCCTCCTGGGAGTGCTCCACGATCCCGGCTCGGCCCGGGCCTTCGGAGCCGGCCCGGAGAGCGCGCGCGCCGCGCTGGAGGCCCTCGACCGGTCCGCGCTGGCCGTGGTCGGCATCGACGTCGAGGGGATCGAGCGGCCGCCGGTCCCGGCCTCGCGCAAGCGCACCCCCTTCACCTCCGCCGCCCGCGCCGTCCTGCCGCGCGCCCTCGTCGAGACGAGGAAGGCCGGCAGCCGGCGCATCACCCCCGAGCACCTCCTGCTGGCCCTGCTCGACTGCGAGCGGCCGGATCCGGCAGCGGAGCTGATGGCACGGCTCGGCGTCGACCGCGCCGCGGTCCGCGAACGCATCCGGCGCACGGACGCCTGAGACGCGACGCGTCACACCGGCAGGGCAGGGCCGCCGACCCGGGCGGCAGGAGGTGCGGCGAGCTCGTCGAGGAAGTCCCGGACCAGGCGGTGCAGGGTGTCCGGGCGTTCCAGATGTACGTCGTGGCCTGCGCCGGGCACGGTCACGGCCGTGGTGCCCGGGTGCCGGCGGAGCATGGACCGCGACTCCTGCGGCGCGATGATGCCGGACTGGCCCAGGACGGCCAGGACGGGACAGGTGAGGCGGTCCCACTCGTCCCAGAAGGATCGCCGGGCCGGCTCGGCCAGCGAGCCGACCATGACGTCACGGTCGAAACGGGGCCACCCGCCGTGGGCGCCGGGGCTGGGAGTGGGGCCGCCGCTCCCGTCGGCGCTGCCGCTGCCATCCGGGCTGCCACTGCCGTCGGCGCGGCCATCGCCACTGCCACTGCCGCCACCCCGCCATTCCAGCCCGGCGGCCCAGCCCTCCCCCGCCGGTCCGCCGCCGAAGAACGCGACGGCGGCTTCCCATGAGGGGAACGGGGTGGGCCACGTGTCGAGCCAGCCGCCGATCTCGGCCTGCACGTCCGGGTTCGGTCCGCCGGGGCCCGCTTCGACCAGGACGAGTGCGCGTACGAGGTCGGGGTGCGCGGCGGCGGTGAGCATGGCGGTATGACCGCCCAGGGACTGCCCGGCCAGGACCGGACGGTGCAGGCCGAGCTGTTCGAGGACGGCGACGACGTCGGCGACGTACGCGGCGCGGCTCAGCTCGCGCGGGTGGCGCTCACTGGCGCCGTGGCCGCGCTGGTCGACGGCGACGACCCGGTGACGGGGGCTCAGGGCGCGGGCGAGGCCGTCCCACTCGCCCGCGTGTCCGGCGAGCCCGTGCAGCAGGACGACGGGGGTTCCGCCACCGCCCCAGTCACGGCAGGACAGGCGGACGCCGTCGCGTTCCACGATGCGTTCGGACCAGGTCGCGGTGGCGTCGGTCGCGGTTGCGGTCGCGGTCGCGTCCTTCGCGGTCGCGGGCACGGTCACACGGGCCTTCTTCCGTTGTGGGTGGACGGGTGCTGTCGAGCCGCAGCTCGTCGCCGATCCGGAAAGCGACGGCCCGCTCATGATCACCACGGTAATCCGGTATCCGACCGGCAACCAGCCCTCCTCCCGCCGATCCGGACCGCGACGAGGCAGGAGTTGCCTGGAAGCGGAATGGCGGCGCAGCGCGAACGGGCCGTCCCCCGGCGCCCTTTGGAGGGATCTCCGCACATCGAGGGGGGTCGGTTTTCGGAGCTTCCGCCAGTACGAAGTCCGCTCGGCGTCCCGTGAGACTTCCCTTCACGGGCCGCGGCTCATTCTGGGAGCCGACGCCACAAATCGAGGGGAAACCACCACGATGAGTGGTCAGTTGTACGACGGTATCGGCGAAGCCTTCGAGGGCTTCAAGACCCTGCCCATCATCCGCTACGCCGAAGTGCCGGGCTTCCTCGCCCTGGTCGGAGACGTCACCGGCAAGTCCGTGCTGGACATCGCCTGCGGCACCGGTTTCTACAGCCGCGAGCTCAAGCGCCGGGGCGCGTCCCGCGTGTTCGGCTTCGACATCTCGGAGGCCATGGTCGAGGCGGCCGCCGCCCTGGAGCAGGCGGAGCCGCTGGGGATCGCGTACGAGGTCGGTGACACGGCCACCCTGCGGACCTTCGACGAGCCGTTCGACCTCGCGGTGGCCGTGCAGGCGTTCAACTACGCCCACGACGTGGCCGAGATCGAGCGGATGATGCGCAACATCCGGCGCAGCCTCCACCCCGGCGGCTCGTTCTTCCTCCTCGTGCAGAACCCGGACTACGACTTCGGCGGCCCGTCGCTGGAGAAGTACGGCTTCCTGCTCGAATCGACCGGCAAGGACAACGAGATCGGCACGGGGATCCGGCTCACGGCCCTGCTGGAGCCGCCGGTCTCCTTCGAGGCCACCGTGCCCTCGCGGGAGACGTACGAGAAGACGCTCGCGGCGGCCGGCTTCAGCGCGGTCGAGTGGGTCCGGCTGGACGTGTCGGACGCCGGGGTGGAGGAGTTCGGACAGCAGTTCTGGGAGGACTACGCCGGGAACCGGCCGCTGACCATGATCCGCTGCACCGCCTGAGCGGAACACCGCCGCTCCGGTGCTCATCCGGCCCCGCGGGGGGCGGGCCGGGTGAGCACCCGCGGCGTCGCGGTCGGGTCCTCCCCTCGGCCGCCGCGCCGGGTTGCCGCCCGCCGCGTCAGTCCCACCAGTTGAACAGGGTCGCGCCGAGCGTCGGCGGCTCCCAGTACTCGATCTGCCGCCACTCCGCGTCGGCCAGCGCGGAGGTGTCGGCCGCTGCGAGGGGTGACAGCAGCAGCTCGCGCGCCAGGACCTCGAAGCCGTGGCCGGCGAGTACGCCGGCCCAGCCGGGCGGGTCCAGGAACTCGGTCAGGTAGCCGACGCGCAGGTCCTCCACGAAGGCGAGGAGCGGGTGGCGCATGTGGAAGAGGGCCACGTGCGTCCGGTCGTTCACCGTGAGCGTCGCGCTGTAGTAGTTGGAGGTCTGCCCGTACTCCCGGACCTTCCCGCCGTGCCCGCCCGCGGCCCGGGCCGCGGCCGCCCAGGCGGCACGGCAGGCGGCCAGCCCGACGGCGGGCAGCGGAGGCTCGCTGACGTGCCGGAACCCCGTCGCACCCCGCTGCACCCGAAAGGGCTCCCGCGCACCGCCGTCCCCGCCCACATCCGCCCCCGTCACGAACCGCCCCCTCGGCACCCGCGGCACTCCCGCAGCGCCCCAGCGAAACCCCTGCCGCCCGAACGCTACCCGGTGCGGGCCGCCACGCGCCCGCTGCGCACTGCGGGCCCTCCCCGGCAACCGGCCCGGCCCGGCCGCGATGACGGAAGTCTTACGGCCCGGTGCGGGAACCCCCGTCCAGGGCCCCGGATGCGTAGCGTCCGGGCCCATGCGAGTACTCGTCACAGGAGGAGCCGGTTTCATCGGCTCGCACGTCGTTGCCGCGCTGGCCGCCGAGGGGCACGAACCGGTGGTGCTGGACGCCCTGCTGCCCGCCGCCCATCCCGCCGCCCCCGGGCTGCCCGACGCCGAGTTCGTACGGGGGGACGTGCGCAGCGCCGACGATGTGCGCGGGGCGCTGCGCGGGGTGGACGCCGTCTGCCACCAGGCGGCCATGGTCGGCCTCGGCAAGGACTTCGCGGACGCGCCCGAGTACGTCTCCTGCAACGGGCTCGGGACGGCGGTGCTGCTGGCGGGCATGGCCGAGGCCGGGGTGCACCGCCTGGTGCAGGCCGGGTCGATGGTCGTCTACGGGGAGGGCCGGTACGAGTGCCCCGCCCACGGCACGGTCCGGCCCGGGCCCCGCGCGGCGGCGGACCTGGCGGCGGGGCGGTTCGAGCCGCACTGCCCGCGCTGCGGGGCCGGACTCGTCCCGGGGCTGGTCGGCGAGGACGCGCCCGCGGATCCGCGGAACGTGTACGCCACGACGAAGCTGGCCCAGGAGCACCTGGCGGCGTCCTGGGCCCGCGCCACGGGCGGCCGGGCCGTCTCGCTGCGCTACCACAACGTGTACGGGCCGGGGATGCCGCGGGACACCCCGTACGCGGGGGTGGCCTCGTTCTTCCGGTCCGCCCTGGCGCGGGGCGAGGCGCCGCGGGTCTTCGAAGACGGCGGCCAGCGGCGGGACTTCGTCCACGTACGGGACGTCGCGCGGGCGAACACGGCGGCACTGGCCGGAATCGCGGCCGGGCCCGCCGGCGGCCACACCGCGTACAACACCGGCAGCGGCGACCCGCACACGGTCGGCGAGATGGCGGCCGCGCTCGCGGCGGCGCACGGCGGACCCGCGCCGGTGGTGACCGGGGAATTCCGGCTGGGCGACGTCCGGCACATCACGGCGGACTCCGCCAGACTGCGCGGCGAGCTGGGCTGGCTCCCCCAGGTGGGCTTCGCGGAGGGGATGGCGGAGTTCGCCCGGGCCGCGCAGCGGGCCTCGTCCGGTGCGGCCTGACGGGCCGGGTTTGCGGGGGATGGGGGCACCGCGGCGGGCTCCGCCCGAGACGGCGCACCGGCCCGGGACCGGCCCCCGTACCGGCCCCGTGCTGGTGCGCCGTACCGGGGCGCCGTGGCCGGCCATGCGGACGCGGCCGGAACCGGCCGACTGGGGTACCGGGACCGGCGAGGAGGGAGTCGGTGTTGCCGCCCGCGCCCGGGGCCGCCCCCGACCCCGCCGGTTCCGTCACCCCAGTCGGCCGGTTCCCGCGTCGGCCAGGGGCAGGGTCACCTCGAAGCGGCAGCCGCCCGGTACGTTCCGGACGGCCGCCCGCCCCGCGTGGGCCTCGACGATGCCCCGTACGATCGCCAGCCCGAGGCCCGCCCCGGCCGGGGGCGTGCGGGCGGGGCTGCCCCGCCAGCCGGTGTCGAAGACCCGGGGGAGGTCCTCCTCCGGGATGCCCCCGCAGCCGTCGGTGACCGACAGCACCGCGCTCTCCTCGCGGCGGCCGACGCGCACCGCCACCGTGCCGTCGGCCGGGGTGTGGCGGATGGCGTTGACCAGGAGGTTGGCCAGGACGCGGGTCATCTCCCTGCCGTCCACCTCCACCGGTACGTGCGTGATGTCCTCGCCGAGCAGCCGTACGCCGCGCTCCCGTGCGAGGGGGTCGGCGCCCAGCAGGGCGTCCGCCGCGAGGTCCCGGAGCGAGACGCGGCTGGGGCTCAGCCCGAGGGCGCCGGCATGGATGCGGGACAGTTCGAAGAGGTCGCCGACCATGGTGTTGAGGCGTTCGACCTCGGTGCGGATCTGCCGGTGGTAGCGGGCGGGGTCGGCGGCCACCCCGTCCTCCAGTGCCTCGGCCATGGCCCGCAGCCCGGCCAGCGGTGTGCGCAGATCGTGCGAGATCCAGGCCACGAGTTCGCGCCGCGAGGTCTCCAGCGCCGCCTCCCGCTCGCGCGAGGCGGCCAGTTTGGAACTGGTGGCGGCCAGTTCGCGGGCGAGTTCGGCGAGCTCCGCGGTGGCCCTCGTCGGGGGTGCGGAGAAGCTGCCGCCGTCGCCGAAGTCGCGGGCCGCGCGGGCCAGGTCCCGGCTGCGGGCCACCACCCAGCGTCCCAGCAGCAGCGCGGCGGCCAGGGAGACCACGGCCGCCATCGCCACCACGAGGGTGACGACGGTCAGGTCGTGCGGGGACAGGAACATCGCCCGGGCCACGGCGAGGGTCCCGGCGAGCATCGCGGTGACGGGGACCGCGGCGACCACGGCCAGGGAGACCGCCACCGACCGGTGCCGCAGCAGGCGCAGCGCCCCGGCCCCGAGCGCGCCCGCGCACGCCGCGCCGCCCAGGGCGAACAGGGCGATCAGCAGGACGTCCTTCACGGCTGCCCC
The DNA here is from genome assembly GCF_055572195.1 of Streptomyces sp. NPDC030809. Classification (NCBI taxonomy): domain Bacteria; kingdom Bacillati; phylum Actinomycetota; class Actinomycetes; order Kitasatosporales; family Streptomycetaceae; genus Streptomyces; species Streptomyces sp. NPDC030809. The sequence goes on along the minus strand of NZ_JBVIDV010000015.1, from coordinate 200,735 downwards.
TCCTCCGCCGGCTCGAAGCGGTAGCCGACGCCCCAGACGGTCCGGATGAGGCGGGGCGCCGCCGGATCGTCCTCGATCTTGGCGCGCAGCCGCCGGACGTGGACCGTGACGGTGGACAGGTCGCCGAAGTCCCAGCCCCACACGTCCCGCATCAGCTCCTCCCGGCTGTGCACCCGGCCCGGCCGGGCGAGGAAGTGCGCGAGCAGGTCGAACTCCCGCAGCGTGAGGGTGAGGTCGGTGCCGTCCTTGGCCGCCCGCCGGGCGTGGGGGTCCAGCCGGATCCCCGCTCCGTGCAGCACCTCCCGGTCGGCCTGCCGCTCGGCCCCCCGGCCCGCCTCCCCCGGCGCCGCGGCGCGGCTGCGCCGGAGCACGGATTCGACGCGCAGGACCAGCTCGCGCGGGCTGAAGGGCTTGGTGACGTAGTCGTCCGCGCCCAGCTCCAGGCCGGCGATCCGGTCGTCCTCGTCCCCGCGGGCCGTCAGCATGATCACCGGAACGGGCCGTTCCGAGCGCAGTCGGCGGCACACCTCCAGTCCGTCGATGCCGGGCAGCATCAGGTCGAGGACCACCAGGTCGTGGTCCCCCCGGGCCGCCATACCGAGGGCTGCGGGGCCGTCGGCGGCGTGGTCGACGCTGTGGCCGGCCCGGTGCAGGTAGCCGGTGACGACCTCGGCGACGGTCGGATCGTCGTCCACGACGAGGATCCGGGCGGGCGGCGTTGGCGTACTCATGGTGCAAGCCTCGCACCGGACGGCCCGCGCCGTCTGCGTCCCGGCGGCCCGTGCGGCAGGCGTCCGGGTTTCGTAAGGAGTCGGTTTCCCCCATCGGCGCCGGGAATTCCTACGGTGGCAGCTGTGACCGATGACACCGTGGACGTGGTCCTTCCCTGTCTGAACGAGGCCGAGGCGCTGCCCTGGGTCCTCGCCCGCATCCCCGCCGGCTGGCGGGCCCTGGTCGTGGACAACGGGTCCACCGACGGGTCCGCCGCGATCGCCCGGGCCCTGGGCGCCACCGTCGTGCCCGAGTCCCGGCGCGGCTTCGGCGCGGCCTGCCACGCCGGACTGCTGGCGTCCGACGCCGAGTTCGTCTGCTTCTGCGACTGCGACGCCTCCCTCGACCCCGGCCTGCTGGCGGGCTTCGTCCGGGCGGTGGCCGCGGGCGAGGCGGACCTCGTGCTCGGCCGCCGCCGGCCCCGCGGCCGCGGCGCCTGGCCGGTGCACGCCCGGGCCGGGAACCACGCGCTGGCCCGCATGCTGCGCCGCCGCACCGGGCTGCGGCTGCACGACCTCGGGCCGCTGCGCGCGGCACGCCGCGCGGACCTCCTCGCCCTGGGCCTGACCGACCGGCGGTCCGGATACCCGCTCCAGATGGTCGTACGGGCCGCCGACGCGGGCTGGCGGATCCGCGAGGAGGACGTGCCCTACCTGCCCCGCGCCGGCACGTCCAAGGTCACCGGCACCTGGAAGGGCACGTGGCAGGCGGTGCGCGACATGCGCGCGGTGCTCGCCGAAGCCCCCCACCCTCCGTACGCCGCGGCGGCCGGGCGCGCCGGTTCGGACCGGCCGGGGGGTGGGCGGTGACCAGCCTGCTCGTGATCGCCAAGCAGCCCCTGCCCGGGCGGGTGAAGACCCGGCTCACGCCGCCGTTCTCCGCCGAGGAGGCCGCGGACCTGGCCGAGGCCGCGCTCGCCGACACCCTCGCGGCGGTGGCCGCCACGCCCGCGGACCGGCACGTCCTGGTCCTGGACGGGGAACCGGGGCGGTGGCTGCCGCCGGGCTTCGAGGTCGTGCCCCAGGGCGGCGGGGGCCTGGACGAACGGCTCGCCGCCGCCTTCTCCGGCTGCCCCGGACCGGCCCTCCTCATCGGCATGGACACCCCGCAGGTCACCCCGGAACTCCTCGGCCCCGCGCTGGAGTTCGGACAGCACGACGCCTGGTTCGGCCCGGCGGCGGACGGCGGCTTCTGGGCCCTGGGCCTGGCGGCCCCCGACCCTGCGCTGCTGCTCGGCGTGCCCATGTCCGTACCCGAGACCGGAGCGGTGCAGTACGAGCGGCTGCGCGCGGCCGGGCTGCGCACCGGACTCCTGCCGCGCCTGCGTGACGTGGACACCGCCGCCGACGCGGCCGACGTGGCGGCCGGGGCTCCGGGCGGCCGGTTCGCCGAGGTGTACGGGCGCCTGACCGGCGGCGTCCGGACGGCCTGCCGGGCCGGGAACCAGCCCCCGGCGGGCCCGTGACGGCCCCGGCCGCCGCGCCCGGCCGGTCCGCCGCGGCACCGGGCAGGCCCTGGCGGGACGACCCGTACGCGCGGGCGCTCCGGGCCGGGCGCGGTCCGCTCTTCCTGCGCCGGGACGACGGCTGGCTGCTCCCGCTGGAGGTCGAACGCTGGTGCGCCGCACCGGACACCGCCGACGAGAGCGTCCTCGCCCGGTGCGGCGGGGCGGTGCTGGACATCGGCTGCGGTCCGGGCCGGCTGGTGGCGGCCCTGGCCGAGCGCGGTCGGCGGGCCCTCGGCGTGGACGTCAGCCCGGCCGCGGTGACGTGGACCGTGCGCCGCGGGGGCACGGCGCTGTGCCGGTCCGTCTTCGACCCCCTGCCGGGCGAGCGGCGCTGGACCACGGCCCTGCTCGTGGACGGCAACATCGGCATCGGCGGCGACCCGGTGGCCCTGCTGTCGCGGACCGCGAGGATCCTCGCCCCCGGCGGGCGGCTGATCGCGGAGGCGGCCGGGGCCGAGGTGGACGAACGCTGCGAGGTCCGCCTGGCCGACGGGCGCGGCGGCCTCGGCGCCCCCTTCCCCTGGGCCCGCGTCGGCCCGGATGCCCTGCTGCGGCACGCGCACACCGCAGGCTGGACCCCCACCGCCACGTGGACCGCATCCGGCCGCCACTTCACCGAACTCGCTCCGGGCCCGCGGCCCCCGGGCGCCCCGTGACCGCCGCCGCCCTCCTGCGGGCGTACGCTCCCACCCCTCCGGGGCGCGCCCGTCCCCTTTCCACACGTCCCGTTTCCGCCCGTCCCCTTTCCGCCGGGCGCCGACCGTACGGGGCGGGCACCCGCGGCACCGACGGCAGCGTTGGGGCGTGGACGGGGACGTGCACGCGGACGCGGGCCGTACGCCCCCGACCGGCCGGTACGGCTCGCTGAACGCCCCAGGGAGGGCGGCCAGTTGCCCTCGCGTCACGTAAGGGGCCGCCCAGTCGGACCGGACCGTGGCCGGCCGGGGCCGGTGCCGCCGGCTACGGCCGGGGCTCGGGTCCCGGCTCCGCCGGGGTGTCACGGGCGCGGCGGGGGCCGCGGTTGCGGTGGTGGGTCAGGGCGGCACGGGCCGCGGTGGTGAGGGCCACCGCGGCCAGGACGAGGGCCAGGTTGCGCGCGTACGGCAGGGGCAGGGCGGACGGGTTGGGGGTTGCGCCCGGGCGCAGCAGCAGGGGCAGGGTGACCAGGACCAGCGCCCCGGCCGTGACGAGTGCGCCGCGCACCAGGCCCCGCTGCGGCACGGCCGCGACGAGGGATCCGACGCCCAGCACCAGCGGCGCGAGCAGCCCGTCGTGCAGGACCAGCGCCCCTCCGAGCCACACCAGGACCCCGTACGGGTCCGGCAGCTCCGCGAGTTGGCGGCCGCCGATCCCGACGAGCAGCAGGCCCAGCGCACCGAGCGCGTACCGGAGCAGGTTCGCGGACCTCACAGCACCTCCAGCCGGGTGACCCACTTGGTCTGGAGCACTCCGGGCCGGTTGGGCGCGATGATGCGGGCCGGGTACCCGTGGTCTGCCGACAGCACCTCGCCGTTCAGCCGCAGCGCCAGCAGGGTCAGCGGGTCCTCCGCGTACTCCCGGCCCATCTCCATCACCCGGTAGGCGCCCCGCACTTCGAGCGACACCACCCGCAGCGCGGAGCCCGGCGGCGCCCCCGCCCGCTCCACGAGGTCCCGGATCCGCACCCCGCTCCAGCGGGCGTCCTTGCTCCAGCCCTCCACGCACGCGATCGGCAGCCGTACCCGGGTCTGGGGCAGTGCGCCCAGGTCGGCGAGGGACAGCCGGTACGGGCGCGGCCCGCGCACCTCCAGGTGCCAGCCGCGTACGGCGGCGGCCGTCACCCCCGCGGCCGCCGCCGTCCGGTTGACGGGCAGGCCCTGCGGACCGACCCAGGGGTGGCGGGGCGCCAGCAGGTCGAGGGCGGCGAGCGGGGTGAACGCCTGCCCGGCCGTCGTCACCGTGACCGCACCGACGGCCGCGCCCACGCCCAGCAGCAGGGACCGCCGGTCCGGGCCGTCCCGCTCCTCGTCCGGCAGGGCGAGCGTGCCGGCCGAACCCCGGGTCCAATGGGCCCTGATCTGCGGGGCCTTGACGGCGAGGTGCAGGAGGACCGAACCAGCCACGACCCAGGCGACTCCGTAGTGGACGGGCACGAAGGAGAACGGCCACGGGTACCACTCCGCGATGTTCAGCAGCCCGGTCAGCACCTCGAAGACGCCCGAGGCCACCAGCACGGCCACCGACAGCCGTTCCAGGCCGTGCAGCACCGACCGGACCGGCGGCCACACGAACAGCCGCGGGTAGACCGCCCACAGCTTGGCCGCCAGCAGCACGAGCGCCGCGAGACCCACGCCGACGTGCAGGCCCTGCGTCAGCCGGTACCCCCACACGGGCCGGGCTGGCAGGTGGCCGGCCAGCCAGTCCGGCGGCTGCTGGAGGTAGTGGCTGACCAGCCCGGTCAGGAAGCACACGGCGAGCGCGGCACCCAGCCACCGGCCGATCGCCGTCGCCGTCCGCGGGTCGTGCAGCCGGCCGGAGAAGTCCGGCGGGCGGACGGCGGGCACGCGCAGGCGCGGGCGTGCGCGGAGGCCGGGCACGCGCAGGCGCGGGCGGACACGAGGCAGCCGCAGTGCAGACCATGCGGACCAGGTGGACCGCGCAGACCGTGCGGACAGTGAAAGCCGTTCGGGCGGTGAAAGCCGGTCGGACAGCGCGGACCGTGCGGACAGCGCGGACAGTGCGGACAGCGCGGACAGTGCGGACCGTGCGGACAGTGCGGACGAGGGAGGCCGGTTCGGGCGCCGGCCGTTTCGCGATCCCATGCCCCCATGCAACCGCGCCCGCCGCCCCCGCGGCCCGGTCCGACACCTTACGAAACACGGACGGCGTGCCGTGCCGGAACCCGCACGGCCCGGCCCGCTGCCAGGGTGGGCCCGTGACCCACCTGCCGTCCGCCGCCCCCCGCACCCCCGTGGCCAAAACCCTGCTGCCCACCGCAATCACCGCCGCCCTCCTGGCCGCCCTCGGCGCCGTGCTCGTCCACACCGTCCGGAAGGACGGCTACTTCACCGACCCGGCAGGCCTGTCCTGGTGGTACGCCGCCGCCTGGGCCCTGTTCGCGGCCGCGGCGTGGACCCTGCGCAAGGCGCCCGCCCGGCACGCCGCGGTCCTCGTCCTGGCGGGCGGGATCGCCGTGGCCGCGACCGGCCTGGCCGCCCCGCCGCGCACGAGCACCGACTCGTACCGCTACGCCTGGGACGGCCGGGTCCAGGCCGCGGGCATCTCCCCGTACGACCACGCCCCCGCCGACCCCGCGCTCGTGCCGCTGCGCGACTCCTGGCTGTTCCCCACCGGGGCGGCCTGCGGCCGGCCGGAGCTCTCCACGGTGCCCGGGGCCGACGGGGTGTGCAGCCGCATCAACCGGCCCCGGGTCCACACCATCTACCCACCGGTCGGCGAGCTCTACTTCCTCCTCGTGCACGCCCTCTCCCCGGACGGCGTGCGCCACAAGGCCCTGCAGACGGGCGGGGCGCTGCTGGCCGTCGGCACCACCCTGGTGCTGCTGCGCATCCTGCGCCGCCGCGGCGACCCGCGCACCGCCGCGTACTGGGCCTGGTGCCCCGCCGTCCCGGTCGAGGCCGTCAACAACGCCCATGCCGATGTCCTGGCGGTGCTGCTCTCCGTCGCGGCGCTGGGCCTGACGGTCCGGCACCGGGCGGTCGGCGGCGCCCTGCTGGGCCTGGCCACGGCAGCCAAACTCCTGCCCGCCGTCCTGCTCCCCGGCGCCCTGTCCGGCGTACGCCGGCCCCGCGAGGCCGCCGCGACGGTCCTGCCCGCCGCGGCCGTGCTCACCGCGCTCTACCTCCCGTACGTACTGCTCTCGCACTCCTCCGTGCTCGGCTACCTGGGAGGCTACGCCGAGGAAGAGGGGTACGAGGACGCGTCCGCCGGCAACCGCTACGCCCTGCTGCGCCTGGTCCTGCCCGACGCGTGGGCCCTGCCGGGGGTGCTCGCCGGCATGGCCGCGGTGAGCCTGTACGTCATCCTCCGGGGCGACCGGCGCCGCCCCTGGAGCGGCGCCCTCCTCGTGACGGGCACGGCGTTCCTCCTGACGACGCCCGGCTACTCCTGGTACGCCCTGCTCCTCGTCGCCCTCGTCGCGCTGGACGGCCGGTGGGAATGGCTGGGAGTCGCCCTCGCGGGCGCCGCCGCCTACGTCACCGCCCGCGCGGTCCCCGGTGCCGGGACGGCGATGTACGCGCTCGCGGCCGCGGCCGTCCTCCACGGCGCTCGCCTCCGCACGGCACGAGCCGCCCGACGGCCCCGGGACCTGCCCCCTTCCTTGGAGCAGCCCCCGGCGTGACGGCCCGTTGCCCGGCCGGACGCACGGTGCTTCCCGCTGCGCTGAACGGCCCCGCCGCAGCTCGGCCCCGTCGTCCGATCGAGCGGTGCGCCGGGGCGGTCACGCGTGGGGCGGGCGGCATGCGGCGCCGGCCCCTACGCTCGCAGACGATCAGGGAGGTCGGATGCGGGAAAAGACCGGTCGCTGGATCCGGGTCGCCGTGCTGGCGGTGCTGAGCGCGTGCAGTGTCGTCCTGATCTCCGGGTGCGACCCCGACAAGGACGGTCCTGCGGACCTCCCCTCGCCGCCCGACACGGTGTCCGGTCGGCCGACGGCCCGGCAGCCGGACCCGCAGACGGCGGATACCGAGGAGCCGTACGTTCCGCCTCCGCCGCCACCCCCAACGGATTCCGGAGACGGGGACGGGGACGGGGACCCGACCTCCGCCCCGACCTTCACCCAGGCGCCACCCCAGCCGCCGGAACCCGACACCTCTCCGGTGCCGCCCAGTCCTGACGGCACGTGAGCCAGCCGCCCCCGGACGACCCGTCCGAGGAGCGGGAGGCCGATCCGTACCGCCCCACCGCGCTCCTCGGGGCGGTCGTCGCGCAAGGGACTTTCATCGCAGCGCTCCTGTTCTACCTGGGGGCGATGTACATGAGCTCGTTCTACGCGTACTTCCACATCTCGCTCGGCACCCTCGATCTGAGCTTCAGCGAGCTGGTGACCCAGAGCCTGCGCCTGCTGAAGCTCGAGGTCCTGGTGGCGGCCGGGCTGGCCGTACTCCTCGTGTCGGCCCCCTGGGCCCGGACCCGGCCCCGGACGGACCGGGACGCCGAGCACCCGACAGCGGCCGCCAGGGCCGAAGCCGCGGCAGCTCGCCTCTCCGTGCCCGTGGGGGTCATCGGTGTGGTGCTGCTCGCCCTGTGGAACGAGATCAGGCCGTACGGCTGGACCGCTCCCGTCCTGATCGCCGTGGGGCTGCTGATGGGCCAGTGCCGCGACTCCCGGGGCCGGCGGCCGAAAGGGCTGCGGCGCAAGGCGCTCCCGATCTTCGCCGCCGGGCTCTTCCTCTTCTGGACGCTCACGCAGGTCACCGTTCAGACGGCCCAACGGGACGCCCGGTCCCGCGCCCGCCACGTCACCGCATGGACCGGGGTGATGGTCCTCAGCAGCTATCCGCTCTCCCTCCCCACGGGGGCGGTCAGGCGGGAGGTCCTGTCGGCCGGGCTGCGTCACCGCTACCGCTACACCGGTCTGCGGCTGCTCCTGGAGCGGGAGGGGCGGTACTACGTCGTACCCCTCGGCTGGAACGCGGAGCGCGACCCGATGTACATCATCCGGGAGAGCGACGCCGTGTGGATCGGCCTCACCCCGGGCACGCTGCCGCAGCTGCCCGGCCAGTAGCGCCGGGGCCGGGAAGGACGGACGCGCGGGAGAAGCCCGGGCCGGGTCTGCGCCCCCGGGGGTTGCGGCGGGCGGGCGGTCTTCTGTCGGGGGCGTGGGGATCGCTATGTTGGCCCCTCCCCGGGCCGTACGCCGACCGGGGTGGTGCCGTGCCGCCACCCGCGCGTCAGCGTCCACCGCCTTCTCGTTGCGAAGGAGTGCATGGGTATGACAGGGAGCTCCGCTCCGGCCGAGCCGGCGTTCACCAGCTACGCCGCCGCCCTTCTCGACAGGCTGTCCGCCACACCCGGCAGGGTCGTCGTCACCGGCGCCGACGGCCGCGCGGTCACGGCGGGCGAGCTGCGCGACGACACCTGGCGGCTGGCGGGGGAACTGGCCGGACGGGGCTTCGGCCGCGGCACGACCGTGGCCCTGCTCGCCGGGAACACGCCGGAGGCGCTGACGGCCCGGTACGCGGCGCACCTCGCCGGGGCCCGCGTCGTGCACCTGCACGAGGGCATGGCTCCTTCCGTGCTCGCCCGCATCGCGGAGAGCACCGAGACTCGGCTGGTGCTCGTCGACGCCACCCGGCACCGGGCGGCCGGGCAGCTCCTGCCGCTGCCCTGGGAACCGGCCGTACTCGGCCTGGGTCCCGGCCCGTTCGGGGAGGACGTGCTCGCCGCCGCCGCGCGACGCGCCCCCGAGCCCTTCGCGTCCCCGGCCGGGCCGGAGGACGACCTCGCCATCCAGCACACCGGCGGAACGACCGGCATCCCCAAGGCCATCCGCTCCACGCACGGCCCGTACGCCCGCGGGGTGGGCGTCCCCGTCGCGGATGCGGGCGACCCGCCGCGCTATCTCGCCTGCACCCCGCTCTCCCGCCTCGCCGGCTTCCTCACGGACAAGACCCTGATGCAGGGCGGTTCCGTGGTCCTGCAGCTCGCGTTCGACCCGGGCGCGGTGCTCGCGGCGATCGCGCGCGAGCGCATCACCCACCTCTGGGTCCTGCCGCCCCTGCTGCACCGGCTCCTGGACCACCCGGCCCTGCCCACGACCGACGTGTCGAGCCTGGCCCGCATCACGTACGGCGGCTCGCCCGCCTCGGCCCTCCGGCTGCGGCAGGCCGAGGCGGCCTTCGGACCGGTCCTCTACGGCTGGTACGCGCAGAGCGAGGCCCCCGCGATCTCCGAGGCCGCCCCGCACGAGCACGCGATCACCGGGCACGGCGGCCGCGTGACCGTCGGCCGGCCGCTGCCGGGGGTCGAGGTCGCCATCCGCGACGAAGCGGGCACCACCCTGCCCCCGGGCCGGACGGGCGAGATCCAGGTGCGCTCCCGCATCGTCATGTCGGGCTACTGGAAGCAGCCCCGGCTCACCGCCGAGGTCCTGCGCGACGGCTGGCTGCACACCGGCGACCTCGGCTACCTCGACGAGAACGGCTACCTGTTCGTCGTGGGGCGCCGCAGGAACGTGATCGTCGTCGTGGGCGGCCACGTCCACCCCACCGAAGTGGAAGAACTCCTCCTGGCGCACCCGGCCGTCGCCCAGTGCGCCGTCTACGGGGTCCGGGACGCCGACGAGACCGAGCACGTCTGCGCCGCCGTGGTCCCCGCCCCCGGCCACCGGCCCGCCCTCAAGGAGATCCGGGACTTCGTCACCGACCACATGGGGCCGCTGTACGCGCCCGAGGCCCTGCGCCTGGTGGACGAACTGCCCTTGACCGCGGCCGGCAAGCCGGACACGCAGCTGCTGGCGGCGGAAGCCCGGGCCTGACGGGCCGCAAGCCGGTTGCCGGGCCCAGGTCCCCCGGGGGCCGACGAGCACGCGGGACAGCAGGCGCGGGTCGGCGAGGGTCAGGGGTCCGGCGGTGGGGCGGTGGGGCGGTGACGTGGCTGCGGCCGCCCGCCCGGCCCGGCGCTTCAGGGTGCGGCTCAGCCCTGGGGACGGAGCAGGCCGCGCTCGTACGCCTGCAGACCGCCGGAAAAGCGTTCGTCCGGCGTCGGCCGCCGGCGCTAGGTCGTGTCTTTCGGATATTGCCGGTCAAGCCCGCGGCGTCTGGTGCCGCGCATCGCAAGGCGGAGGGCAGACCGCCGTACCGGACGTACTTGGTCTGCCCGACAGCTCGGCATCCAAGGGCCTTCAAGAAGAGCCGAGACGAAGCGAGCGGAGCGAGCGCAGTGCCGCGAGGCGCGGTGCCAGGCGTCGCGGGTCAGGCAAGATCCGGAAGACACGGCCTGGCCTCGCCGGTCATGGGAGAACGAGCGCAGTACGCAGTGGTCGAGAACGGCGCCTGGCAGCGGTACTCCTCGCACTGGGGCGCCAACCGGGTGGTCCGCGACCTCCTGCCGGGCCCGGCCGCGGCGACCCGCTGCTTCCGCGCCCACCGGGAGACCGGGGAGTGGCTCGACGACGTGTGGTGCGAGGGCGCCGCGCTCGTCGACCACGACCGGCGGGTCCTGCTCTGGTTCGCGTACGCGGACAGCTGGACCGACCACCGCGCCGCCCGCGCCGTACTGGCCCGGACCTGGCCCGGCTGGGAGGTCCGCTTCGCCCACGACGGCATGGGCGACCTGACCCACCACCTGGGCCTCGGCAGGGACCTGACCCGTGCACCGGGCTGGTTCGAGACCTCCGAGCCGTTCTGGTCCGCGGAAGTCCAGGACGACGAGCCCTGGTGCGTGCTCTCCCTGCGCCTGCCCGACGGAAGCGTCCGGGCCTGGGGCAGCGGGCTGGAGGCCATGGCGCACATCGCCGAAGGCCCCGGGCTCATCGCCCTGCTCCAGGCCTCGCCGGCCACCCCCGCGCCCACCGCCATGCCGTACGGCGGCATCCACTTCGACCCGCAGACGCGCACCGTCTCCGTGTGGGCGGTGGAGACGGTGCCCGGCATCCGCAGCGGACCGCTGCCGGGCTGGGAGGACTGGGTCCTGGACTTCCGCGGCGACGACCACACCCACCAGGCGGGCCTGCTGCCCGCCGACTTCCCCTTCCCCCGGCCCGCCCTCACGACCGCACTGCGGCGGCTCGCCGAGGGCCTCGGCACCCCGCCGCCCGACACCGGCGCCCTCCTCGCCCTCGCGGCGGCCGCACCCGGCCCGCAGGGCGCCGCCCCCGTGGTGAACCCCGCCGCCCGGGTCCCCCACGAACCGGCCGACCCGACCCCGGCCGAACTGGGCCGGCTGCGCGCGGAACTCGATGCGCTGATCGCGGGGTCGGAGGCCCTTGAACACCTGACCGGCTGACCGGCTCACGGCTCACGGCTGAACCCGCGATGCACGTGGGAGGGGAAGGCCGGGGGCCGGGGGCCGGGGGCTGCCGGGCAGCTCACCGCCACCCGGTCAGGACCGCCCGGTCACCCCCCACCCGGTCACGACCGCCCGGTCACGCCCCGCCCCTGCCGTGCAGCCACGCGAGGGCGGCCGCCCGCTTCTCCGGTGACGCGTCGGCCTCGTGCGCCGCCCAGTCGAGGATGCTGCGTACGGGCGCGGTGCTGCCCGGGTCGGGCACCGCCAGGGAGCCGATGCCGTGCTGCCAGGTCGTCCCGAGCACGGCGACGCCGCTGTCGAGCGAGAGCATGCAGAACTCCGGCCGTCCGGCACCCGAGCCGAGCAGGAACTCGTCGTGTCCGAGCACGCTCCTGCCCCAGCGGATCGCGCAGGCCGCGCCCACGAGGTCCCAGCCGTCGAGCAGGCGGACCCGGCGCCAGACGTACCGCCGCTCCAGGTCCAGGCGCGGCTGGTAGCGCCGGGCGGGCAGGGCGAGCAGGAACTCGCGGTGGGCGTCGAACAGCCCGGCGGAGGCGGCCAGCTCGTACCAGTCCCGGTTCGCCCGCTCGACGAGACCCCGCTCGTCGCGCACGTCGAAGTCGTCGAAGTCGACGTACGCGTCCCGCCGGCCCGTCTCCTTGCCGCAGGCCGTCGTCACCGAGGCGGCGAAGACGGGCAGTGCCCCCTCCGGCACACCCCCGTCCAGCACCTCCAGCCCCGCCCGCCGCAACGGCGCGAACACCTTCCGCCGCATCTCCTGCCTGCCCATGTGCCTCCTCGGCAGCCCCTGGTGATCCGATGCACAGGGGTGCTCCGTGCCATCATGCGGAACTTCCGCTGGTGCGAGTGGTCCTGACCGGCCGCCGGGGCCGGGCGGGACGGCGACCCGCGGCCGTCAGGCCGAGGCGTCCCAGGTGGACGTCAGGCCGTCCAGCCAGGCCGGGGGCAGTTCCGCGGCGTCCCATTCCTCGTGCAGTGCCTCGGGGGCGTGGGCGAGGCGTTCCAGGACGGCGATGCTGGTGGCGGAGTGCAGGAGGGAGTAGCGGCCGTGCAGGGTGGCGGTGCTGCCCGGGCCGTACGTGCCGAACAGCCGCTCCAGCCGCGCCCGGTGGGCCGCGGTGAACTGGGTCAGCTGCCCCGGGTACGCGGCGCGCCGGCGCAGGGTCATGGTGGCGAGGACGGCGCCGAGCACCTCCTCGGTCACCTCCGGGTCCAGGTCGGAGACCTCGGTGAGCGACTGGTACAGCGGGGTGACGGCCACGTTGACCCGCTCCACCTCGATCCGCCCGGCCCGCGGGCGCCCCTCGGCGCCGCCTTCCGCGTGCCGCCCGTCCGCCCCGATGGCCCGTACCAGGGTCTGCTCGACGACGGTGCCGAGCTCCTCCGCGAGGTGTGCGGCGCCGTCCAGCCAGCCCGACTCGTACGCCTCGCCCTTGTCCCCCGGCGGCTGCCGGATCCCGGTGCTCAGCTCCTCGTGCGCCAGGGCGAGGGTGCCCGCTTCCATGAGCCCGATCAGTTCGCGGGCTTCGGCGGGGGTGATGCCCGCGCGTGCGAGGAGCATCAGCAGCGTCGTCCTCGTGTTGTCGACGCTGACCTCGTCCGGCCACTGCCGTCCCTCGTCGGCCGTACTCACCGTGCCCCCTCATCGCGATCGCCTGCGTGGTGCGGTGCTCCCGACCGCCCTCTCCCGCTCCAACGCCCGACGGCCCGTCTGCGCTCCCCGGGATCCCTGATCCGCGGGATCCGTGACCTCTGATCCCTGGTCGCGCAGTCCGGGCCCGTGCGAGTGCCTTCCGCGGGTCCCTCCCCATTGTCCAGGGTGCGCCCGGCGGGGGGCGGCAGCCCCTCCGTGGCCGCACGCGCCGCCTCGGCCGCCGGGACGCACGCCGCCCTCCGGTCCCTGAGCAGGGGCCGGAGGGCGGGACGGGGTGCCGCCGGCCGTGGCGTGGCTGCCGGCCTCCGGAGCCGTCTGCGCGAGGGCTCCGGTCGCCAGGGGGCCGCAGCCGAGGACGGCGGCGCAGACCACCGCGGTCAGGATTTTTCCTCTGTTCAGCGTCATGGGATGCAGGCCTTCGTCAGCAGGGGCGGGAGGAGGGGCCGTCGAACCGGGCCCAGATCGGGGTCCAGTCGCGGGTGTAGAGGACGACGTTGGCGTCGCGCTGGACCCGCAGCCAGGCGCCCTGATCGCCGCAGTTGTGGGTGCCGAGGCTCCACATGGGGTTGCCGTTCTGGTCGTAGATCACGAAGTTGCCGTCGTACTGCATCCAGGCCGACACCCCCCACCCGCCGGTGCCGGTGTGCCACAGCACCTCGTAGCCGCCGAGGGCGCGGTGTGCGTAGAGGATGAGGTCGCCCTTGTAGACCCACAGCTCGTACCAGAGGTTGTCGATCCCGGACATGCCGTAGTGCGTGGCGATGTACGTGCCCTCGGTCAGGCATTCGCCGGCGGGCAGCCAGTCGTGGTACGAGGAGCCCTGCGGGGGCGTACGGCAGCTGGGCGCGGGCCAGGACAGGGCCCCGGCCTCGCCCTTCGGCGCCGTGGGTCCGGCGGACCCGGGTATCAGCCCGCGCTCCCGGGCCTGGCGCAACGTGGGCAGCCCCTTGAGGGGCGCGGAGTCGAGCCGGGGCGTTCCGGGCCCGGGCCGGGGCTTGGCCGGTGCGCTGCGCGGGGCCGCGTGCGAGAGCGAGCGCGAGGGGGAGTGCGCGTGCGAGCGGCCGCCCTCCGGCGCCCTCTCGGCCCCGGAAGCCGCCGGTACGCCCGCGGCGGTGAGCACGATCGCGGAGAGCGCGAGGCCCACCGCGGTTCTTTTGAGGTCCATGCCGGCCATGTCACGCCAGGGTGTTCAAGTCCCGTTGAACGACCGCTGAACGGACCGGGCGCCGGCACGGCACGGCACGGCCCGGCACGGCGGCAAGAGCGGCTGCCGGGAGGCCGTCACGGAATGTCGTACATGGTGAGGGCCCTTGTGGTGGGGGTGCCGGTGCGGCCGGCGTAGGTGAGGCGTTCGCGGACTTCGCGGACCGTGCGCGGGCGGAAGCCGGGGCCGCCGCAGCAGCTCTTGTGGAAGCCCACCCCGGCGTTCAGGAGCACCGTCAGGGTGCGCCAGGCCGCGGTGTCCCGGCGGCGGGGCGGGGCGAAGGCCGAGCCGGCGTGGATCATCGGTTGCGCGCAGCGCGGGCACAGGCGCTGCCGGTCCCTGTCGTGGGGCTGCTTGTACGAGGCGCGGCAGGGGAGGCACACGTACGAGGTCTTACCGTGGGGCATGGGTGCAGCGTAGGAACGGCCGGACCCGGGCCGCCAGCGGATTTCCCGGCGGGCGCGCCCCGGAGGGCACGGGCGGGCCCCCCGGGGGTCACGGACGGGTGCGCCCCGGGGGTCACGGACGGCCGCGGGCCCGTTCCGTCAGCTCATCCCGGGCGATCCGCTGGTCCGCCGGTCGACGAGGGCGCGCTGTCCCGACCAGGAGGATCCGCTGTACGAGGACCACCAGATGTGGTCGTCGGGGCCCGTGCCGCGCCAGGCCATCACCAGGGTCCGGCCGTGGCTGCCCAGGGTGGGCCAGGCGACGGTGCGGCGGTCGTCCAGGACCATCTGGCCGGACCAGGAGCCGCCGTTGAAGGTGGACCACCAGATGTGGTCGTCCGTCCCCGTGCCTCGCCAGGCCATGATCAGCCTGCCGTTGGCCGAGCCCAGGGCCGGGGCTCCGACGGCGCGGCGGTCGTCGAGGACGCGCTGGGCGGACCAGGAGGTGCCGTTGAACGTGGACCACCAGATGTGGTCGTCCGGCTGCGCCCCGCGCCAGGCCATGATCAGCCTGCCGTTGGCCACGCCGACCGCCGGGGCGTAGGTGGTGCGCCGGTCGGCCAGCTGCCGCGGGGTGCTCCACCGCCGGCCGTCGTACCTCGACCACCAGATGTGGTTGTCGGCGTAGCCGCGCCACACCATGTAGGCCCGGCCGTTGAGGTAGGCGAGGTCGGGCTCCCGGGCGGTGGTGGCCGGGAAGCCCTGCTGGAGGGTCCACCGTCCGTTCACCAGCCGGGACCAGTAGATCTTCGGGTCGTTGCCGGTGCCCCGCCACGCCATCCCTGTCTTCGCAGGGAATCCCGGTCTTTAGGTCGGGCGGGAATGCGACCCTTGGCTCGGAGCCGCGAAGCGGCGGAGTTCGCTGCGGCTCCGGGGTGACGGTTAGTCGTGCCGCTTCTGGTTCTCGATGTAGTCCTTGACGACCTGGAGCGGTGCGCCGCCGCAGGACCCGGCGAAGTAGGAGCCGGACCAGAACACCGAGCCCATGCCGATGCGATTAATCCGGCCGGTGTACTCGCCCCGCAGGTACCGGGAGCTGACGCCCTTGAGCGAGTTGACAAGCTTCGACAGGGCGACCTTCGGCGGGTAGTGGACGAGGAGATGCACGTGGTCCTCCTCGCCGTTGAACTCGATCAGCTCGGCCTCGAAGTCCTCGCACACCTCTCGCATGATCTCTTCACACCGCGTCAGCATGGCGTCATCGAACACCCCGCGCCGGTATTTGGTGACGAAAACCAAGTGGGCGTGAAGGTTGTAGACGACGTGGCGTCCACGGCGGACATCGGGGTTTGGTTCCCAGCGTGGTGACATAGGCCAAGCGTAGTAGAGTGATCGCAACGACCGGGAAGGGGGTGGGCCGGATGATCCGTGCGTACAAGTTCCTCATGCGGCCCACCGTGGGCCAGACGATCGCGCTCGGCGAGATGCTGCGCGATCACTGCTCGCTCTACAACGGAGCGTTGCAGGAGCGCCGTGACGCCTACCGGCACGTGTCGAAGACGGGCATCAAGTACGGGATGCAGTCGGCGCAGCTCAAGGAGATCCGGGCGTTCGATGCGGAGCGTCAGGGCCGCTGGTCGTTCTCCAGTCAGCAGGCGACGCTTCGCCGGTTGGACAAGGCGTTCTCCGCGTTCTTCCGCCGGGTCAAGTCAGGCGAGACGCCTGGCTATCCTCGCTTCCGGGGCGTCAACTGGTTCGACACAGTGGACTTCCCCAAGGACGGCGACGGCTGCCGCTGGGACTCCACCCCGCACGACGCCGCCACCCGCGTCCGCCTCCAAGGCGTAGGGCACGTCAAGGTCAACCAGCACCGGCCCGTGGTCGGCAAGGTCAAAACCGTCAGCGTGAAGCGCGAGGGCAAGCGCTGGTATGTCGTGCTGACTGCTGAGCAGGACCAGCCCGAACCGCTTCCGGCGACCGGGGCCGTGGTCGGCATCGACATGGGCATCGCCTCCTTCCTCACCACCTCCAACGGCGAGCACATCGCCAACCCCCGCCACGCCCGGAAGGCCGCCGCCAAACTCGAAGCCGCACAGCAGAAGCTGTCGCGCTTCGGTCGGGTGCGCCGCGATAAGCGGACCGGCAATCATCAGCGGGCCGTCCAGCGCGTTGCCGACCTGCATCGCAAGGTGCGTCGTCAGCGTCTCGACCACGCGCACAAGACCGCGCTCGGTCTGGTCCGTGACCACGACCTGATAGCGCACGAGGATCTCAAGATCCGCAACATGGTCAAGTCCGTCGCGCCCAAGCCCGACCCCGAGAACAAGGGCGTCTTCCTGCCCAACGGGGCCGCCGCGAAGACGGGCCTGAACCGTTCGATCTCGGAAGCCGGATGGGGGGTGTTCCTGACGATCCTGCACGCCAAGGCTGAAAGCGCCGGACGAGACGTAATCGCCGTGGACCCCCGCAACACCTCCCGGACCTGCCCCGAATGCGGGCACGTCAGCGCGGAGAACCGGCCCACACAGGAGAAGTTCCACTGCGTCTCGTGTGGCCACCAGGCACACGCTGACCACGTCGGGGCACTCAACGTTCTACGGGCCGGGCTGGTCCATCGCGACACCCACCCGGCGTAGCGAGAAGCCACCCCCTTTAGGGGGTGGAGGAGTCACGTAGGCGGTGTCCGGCGCCTGCGTCGCGGCCTCGGCGCCCTGCTGCGCCGCCCCCGTGAGCGTGCCGGTGAGCGCGCCCACCGCCAGCAGCGCGGCGACCGAAGCCGTGCGCCGCGTCGCGTTCCTCGTCATGATCGTCTCTTCCTGCCCGACGTCGGTCTTTCGACCGGGCAGTCAACTCCCGTGGCGACGGACGGGACAAGGGCGCACGGGCGGGCGGAAGGACATCGGCGCGGCCTGGACGGGCAGGGCGGGGACGGCGTACGGACGGACCGCGCGCAGCAGTTCGAAGTGAGCCCGTCCGGACCATTGAAAAGGACATGTCACATGTGCCATTTTACAGCGCAACCGGTCCCGGACGGGACCTCTACTCCCCTCCCCAGGAGTGCATCGTGCGCGCTGTCGCCATCGCCACCGCCCTGTTCACGGCCGCCCTCGCGGCCTCCCCCACCCTGCCTGCCGAGGCCGCCCCGGCCCGCCCGGCCGATCCCCGGCCCGGGGGCCACGCGTTCGCCGACCCGGCCCAGCGCCCCGCCCACGGCACCGCCAAAGCCGCTCCCGGCGCGACCGCCGCGCCCGCCGGCGGCGGGCGGCTGGAGTCCCGCATCCTGCCGATCGTCCACACGTGCAGCCCGTCGCTGCGGATCCGCGCCCAGGAGATGACGGCCGCCCAGCTGGCGGCGACCTGCGCGAGCCTGGCCAACCAGGACGCCTACTTCCACGGCGTGGTCCAGGACTCCGGGCCCGTCGCCAACGACTTCAACACCACCCTGGAAGTCGACGTCTTCAACTCCAGCGCCGACTACAAGGCCTACGCCGGCAAGATCTACGGCATCGACACCAACAACGGCGGCATGTACCTGGAGGGAGACCCCGCCAAGGCGGGCAACCAGCCGCGGTTCATCTGCTACGAGCGCACCGACGTGGCTCCGGGGTGGCAGATATGGAACCTCAACCACGAGTACACGCACTACCTCGACGGCCGCTTCGACCTGTACGGGGACTTCAACGCGAGCCAGTCCACCCCCACCGTGTGGTGGGGCGAGGGCATCGCCGAGTACGTCTCCTACTCCTACCGCGGCGTCCCCTACGCCAACGCGCTGGCCGAGGCGGGCAAGCACACGTACTCCCTGCGCACGCTGTTCGACACCACGTACGCCAACAGCGACGTCAACCGCACCTACAACTGGGGCTACCTCGCCGCCCGCTACATGACCGAGCGGCACCCGTCCGACGTGGCCACCGTGCTCGGCCACTACCGCACCGGCAACTGGGCCGCGGCACGGGCGCACCTCACCTCGCTGGACTACGAGAGCGACTGGAACGCCTGGCTGACGGCCGTCGCGGCGGGCGCCTGACCCTGCTCGGCGCCCTCCCCGCGCCGCCGAAGTGGAGCGCGACCAGACGGTCCGCTAGCCGCGGACGGCCGAGCGGGCGAGGGCGATCGCGCCCGGCAGGCCGTCGGGGACCGGGTGCGGGTTCAGGTCCCAGGCGGCGAGGCGGGCGGTGAGGCGGGGCAGGAGCGGGCCTCCGGGTCCGATCAGGCCGCCCACCGTCACCAGGGTTTCGCCCCGGCCGGGGCGGAGGGCGGCCGTGGTTGCTGCCAGGTGGTCGGCGGCCTCGTCGAGGATCCCCTCCGCGACGGGGTCGCCCTCCGCGGCCGCGGCGACCACGACGGGGCAGAGCCGGGCCAGCCGGGCCGGTTCGGATGCGGCACGGGCGCCGTCGATGAGGAGGTGGCGGAGGGCGGCGGGGTCCGGGGCCGCCGGGTCCGAGGCCGCCGGGTCCGAGGCCGCCGGGTCCGAGGCCGCCGGGTCCGGGTCCGCCCGGTCCGGGGCCGGGTCCGGGAACTCCGGTTCGGCGGCGAAGGATTCCGCAAGGCGGGGCAGGAGGGCGGTGGCGGGGCCGCGGCCGTCCAGGGAGCGGAGGGCGCGGCGGACCGCCTCCCGCGCGATCCAGAAGCCGCTGCCGTCGTCCCCCGCGAGCCAGCCGCAGCCGTCCGCGGCGGCGGACAGGCGGTGGCCGCGGATCCGGACCGCGGCCGCACCGGTCCCGGCGACCAGGACCAGACCGTCCGGCGGGGTCCCTGGGGCCCCGGCGAAGGCCACCTCGGAATCGGCCATGATGTGGACGGCCCCGGTGTGCACCCCGTGACGTGCCAGGGCCGCGTGCAGGGCGCGCCGCGCCGGGGCGCGGCCGCGGTCACCGGCCGGGCCCGGGAGGCCGGCTCCCGCGAAGCCCGCCACGACGCACCGCACTCGGGCCGCCCGGCCGTCGGCCAGGACCTCGCCGACGGCCTGCGCGAGGCGCTCTTCCAGGAGCCGTTCGGGGACCGAGCGGATGTTCCCCGCTCCGGCCGAGGCCGTGGCGAGCGGCGGACCGCCCTCCCCGGCGGCGACCGCGGCCCGCAGCCCGCTGCCGCCCGCGTCGATGCCCAGCACCAGCGTCATCCGCCGGTCACCTCCCTGGCTCGTGGCCGTCGTCGCCCCGGTGGTACGAGCGTACGCGCGCCGACGCCGGCCCGAGGGCGTGGCGCAGGGCGAGGGAGGGGCGGGGGGAGGCCGGGGGGCACCCGGGCATGAGATCGTGGGGGAATGACCTTCGACGTGCGTCCGGCAACGGTGTTCGAGGACGTCCGGGCCGTGATCGGCCCCAAGTCCCCCGGCGCGAACGTCTGCTGGTGCCTGAGCTACCGGCTGCCGTCCAAGCTCAACAACGAACTCCGCGGGCCGAGCCGTGGCGAGTACGTCAGCGAGCTGTGCCGCCGTCAGCCGCCGCCGGGGGTGATCGCCTATGACGGCGGGGAGCCGGTCGGATGGGCCGCCGTGGCACCGCGCTCGGAGACGTCCTTCGCCCGCAGCCGCACCATCCCGCACGTGGACGAGCTCCCGGTGTGGTCCCTGTGGTGCATCCGCGTGCGCCCCGGTCATCGCAAGCAGGGCGTCTCGCACGCGTTGATCGCCGGGGCGGTCGAGTTCGCCCGCTCCCAGGGTGCCCCGGTGGTCGAGGCGTACCCGCTGGACAGCGGGGAGGCCCGGGTGGACTTGACGATGGCGTACGCGGGGATCCGCAGGAACTTCGAGCGTGCGGGATTCACCCACGCGGCCGACACCGGCTCGGTGCTGGCCGGACATCCCCGGGTGCTCATGCGGCTCGACCTGCGCTGACCGGCGCCCGCCGCACCGTCGCCCGGCCGCCGCACCGGACCGTGGGGGGGGGGGGGGGGGGGGGGGGGGGGGGGGGGGGGGGAGGGGGGGGGGGGGGGGGGGGGGGGGGGGGGGGGGGGGGGGGGGGGGGTTGGG
>NZ_JBVIDV010000015.1:0-180257 GCF_055572195.1 Streptomyces sp. NPDC030809 | reverse complement strand
GGCAACCTTGTTCTGACATGCCTCTCTTACACTCTTCCCTGGTTACCCCCGCGGGGTGGTCGGTGTGGGGGGGTGCCGGCGGAGGGCCCTCCGGCCGCCACCCCGGACCGCCGCCGGTCATCGCGCCGGCCGACCGGTCACGGCTTCCTGCTGCCCGCCGCCTTCTTGCCCGCCACCGGCTTGGCCACCGGCTTGGCCGCCGGCTTCTTGTTGGTCTTGGCCTTGTCCGCCTTCGGCTTGGCGGTCTTGCCGGTGCCGTCGCCCTTGCCCGGGCCGTGGGGCTTCTCCTGGGGCTTCTTGGGCCCCTCCCCCTTGTCTTCGGGGCCTTCGACCACCGCGGTGGTCCGGCACTTCGGGTCCTTGCTGCCGGTGCCGCAGTTGCTGCCCGAGGACTTGGAGACCACCTTGTTGGTGAGCTTGTGGTCCGCGTACGGGCGGTACTTGACCGTCACGGAGAAGGTGATGGTCGCGGACTCACCGGGCGCCAGCTCCCCGGACCACCGCAGGTTCGGCTCCTCGTACTCGACCTCTCCGGTGCTGGCCTCGGCGTCGTCGTTGAAGTCGGCGTCGTCGAGGAGCCCGTGGAGGTTGTCGGTGATGCGGGCCGGGTCGGCGGCCGTGAAGGGCGCCTGTCCCGTGTTCTTGACCTTGATGGTGTACTTCACCGTCTCGCCGATGCCGACCTTGCCGTGCCCGTGCTGCTTCTTGACGATCTGCAGCTTCGGCCTGTCGACCTTGGTCGTGACGGTCGAGGTGTTGTTGCCCGGCACGGCGTCGGCGGTGTCCGCGTCCACGATGGCCGTGTTCCTGATCCGCTTGACCTCGGCGCTCGCGGTGCCCGTGAAGGTGATCGTGCGGCTGTCGCCGGGGGCGATGTCGGTGCCGCCGCAGGTGAGCACGCCACCGCTGATCCGGCAGCCCGGGGTGGCGGTGGAGGCGTTCTCCAGGCCGTCCGGGACGGTGTCGATCAGGGTCCAGTTCACCGCCGTCGCGGGCCCGTTGTTCGTGACGGTGATGGTGTACGTGACCTGGCCGCCGGCCGCCACGGAGGCGGGGCCGGACTTCACCACCGCCAGGTCCGCGAGGGGCGTGTTGGTGAAGACGCAGTCCGCGGCGACGCCCTGCGCGTTCGCGGAGGCCGGGACGGTGAGCGTGAAGGAGGTGCCGGTGCCCTGCTGGAGCACCGCGTTGCCGTGCGCGGTGTCCACGCACTTGTACGTGGTGGCGTACTCGGCCGGGTTGGTGGTGCCGGAGGCGGACTCGCTGAAGGTGTACGCGCGGCCGACCACGGCCGGGAGGGCGCCGGCGGACTCGCCGGGGCCGTCCTGCACGCCCGTGTCCGTGCCGGTGGTCGTACCGGTGTTGCCGGAGCTGATGCCGGCGCCGGTGATGGAGACCGTGAACTGGTCGGTGGGCCTCACGCGGCCCGCGACGTCCTTGTGCGCGGTGACCGAGGAGCCGTACGTGCAGTTCCCGGCGTCCTGGGGCTGTTCGAGGCCGAGGGGAGCACCGGTCATCGGGATGGTGGCCGCGACGGCGCCGCTGTTCGGGTCCACCTTGAGCAGGTTGCCGGCGCTCAGGCCGTTCTCCTGCGTGACGTAGAGGTAGCCGTCGGCGCCGAACAGGGCGCCGGTGTGGTCACCGGTGGCGGCGTCGGGCAGCTCGGCGATGAGGTCGGCCGTGAGCGGCGCGTTGACCGGCGTGGCCGGCAGGGGTCCGTTGACGCGCAGCAGCGCCTCGTCGGGGTCGGAGAGCAGGAGGTAGAGGGTGCCGGCGGAGTCGAAGACGAGGTCTCCGGAGGTGCCGGCGAACGGGGCGGTGCTCACGGTGCCCACCAGGCCGACGTTGACGTTGTTGGCGGTGTCGAACGCGTAGATCGCGTGGCGGGTGAAGTCCCCGCTGCGGTCCGGCAGTGCCCGGGAGTAGTAGAACCAGCCGTTGACCGGGTTGATCGCGCCGCGGTTGACCTCGGTCCCCGTGGTGCCCGTGGCACCGGGGAAGGACTGGGTGGCGTTGGTGTTCAGGTCCAGCCGGTAGACCGTGTACGCGCCGTTGGCGTCGGGGGCCGTGGACACGGCCCACGCGGTCTGGCCGCCCGGGGCGATGTCGAGACCGTTGAGGTTCCTCGCCGCGTCCGGCTCCGTGAAGCTGCCGATCTCGGTGCGCGCGCCGGTGGCCAGGGCCACCCGCTGCACGGACCGTCCTGCGGCGGGGCCCTGCTTGGCCAGGACGTAGCCGAAGCGCGGGGTACACGTGGCGGGCACGATCTGCTGCGGCGCGCCGCGGCCGGCGCGTGCGGCGCCGGGCTTCGCGGCGGGGGCCGCGGCGGTATGGGAAGCCCCGCCGGCCACGGTGCCCGGCCGTGCGGCCGGGGCCGCCGTGGCGCTGGGGTGCGCGAGCGGCATCGCAGAGACCACGAGGGCTGCCACCGCCACCGCACTGCTGAGGAACGTCGTCTTGCGCATGCAGCTGCTCCACGGGTGAGGAGGAAGGAGCCCGGGACGCTGTGCCGCGGTCGGTGCGAGGGGCGGTCGGCGCCTCGTCGCCCGTACCCGCAGCGGTCCCGATCCGGCTCCGTGACGCCGCATATCGGACCACTGCAACGAGCGGGCGCCGGGGACGGCATGGCGCAGGAATCACAAATGACCCCATAAGGTCCATAAAGTGTGATTCTTCACCCGGGCCGCGGCGGGCCCGGGGCAGGGGGGCGGCCGTCCGCCGCCGCGCGCCGGGGACCCGGGGCCCGAGGGCAGGGCGGGGCGGGGCCCTCGGGGGCCCCGCCCTTGCCGGTCAGGGGCAGGTGACGAGGACGACCGAGACGGCGGAGCAGGTGACGGACGCCGAGTCGTTGGCACCGTTCGGGTCGGTGGGGGAGGAGGCGGTGCGCGTCCCGGTGACCTTGACCGGGCCGAGGGCCAGCAGGCTCAGCGGGACGCGGAAGGACTTGCTCGCGCTCGCCTTGTCCGCGATGGCCCCGTAGGTGCAGGTGACCGTGGCCGCGGAGCCGGTGCAGCCGGCGGACAGGTGGGTGGCGGAGGCGCCGGGCGGGAGCGTGGCGGTCAGCGTCGCCGAGGTGACGGCGCCGGGGCCGGTGTTGTGCGCGGTCAGGGTGTAGGCGAGGTAGGGCACCAGGAGGCCGAGGTGCGGCTGGGTGGTGAGGTCCACGTCGATGTCCGCGGGCGGCTCCACGTAGCCGTATCGCCCGGCCTCGGTCACCGGGCTGGTGCCGCCGGGCGTGGTGACCCGTACGTCGACGGTGCCGGGCGCGTGCGCGGGGGCGGTCACGGTGCAGGTGGTGGCCGTGCAGGAGGTGACGGCGGCGGGGGTGTCGCCGAAGGTGACGGCGGTGGCGCCGGCCAGGTGGGTGCCGGTGACCGTGACGGCGGTGCCGCCCGCGGCCGGGCCGGAGGCGGGGCTGACGCCGGTGACGGCCGGGGCCGCGGTGCCCACGCTCAGCACGTCGAGGGTCTTGGCGGTGTTGTTGACGACGTAGAGCAGGGCCCCGTCCGGGCTGACCCCGGCGTCGACGGGGCCGCCCCCGACCGGGGCGTTCCCGGTCACGGTGTTCGTGGCCGTGTCGATCAGGGACACGGTGTTGCTGCCGATGTTGGGCACGTACGCGGTCGTGCCGTCGGGGCCGGCCGCCGCGCCGCCCGGGTTGGCGCCGGTGGTGACCTTCGCGGCGACGGTGAGCGCGGCCGGGTCCACCACGGACACGGAGTCGTCCCTGCCGTGGCTCGCGTACACGGCTCCGGTGGCGGGGTTGACCGCGACGGCGAAGGGCTGGGCGCTCAGCGCCACGTTCGCGGTCACGGTGAGGGTGGCGGTGTCGACCACGCCGAGGGTGCTGTTGCCGGCGTTGGTGACGTAGGCGCGCGCCCCGTCGGGGCTGAAGGCCACGTCGCGCGGGGACGGGCCCACGGGGACCGATGCGACCACGGTGTTGGTGGCGGTGTCGATGATGCGGAGCGCGCCGTTGGGGCTGGCGGAGTCGACGACGTAGGCCTGGGTGCCGGCCGGGTTCACGGCGACCGTCCTCGCGTCGTGGATCCCGGTGACGGTGGCCACGACCGTGTTGGCGGCCGTGTCGACGACGCTGACGGTGCCCGCGCCGCGGTTGACCACGTACAGGTGTGCGCTGTCGGGGGTGACCGCGAGCCCGGCCGGATCGCTGCCGACGGGAACGGTGGCTCCGACGGTGTGGGTGGCGGTGTCCACCACGGTGACGGTGTTGCCGGAAGACCCGCCGAACTCGCCGGAGTTGCTCACGTAGACGTGCTTGCCGTCCGGGGCCACGGCCAGGTTCTCGGGGTTCACGCCGAGCGGCACGGTGGCGATCACGGCCGGTGTGACGGCGGCGGCCGGTGCGGCGCTCAGGGCTCCGAGCCCGGTGACGGCGAGCGCGAAGGCGGCGGCCAGTGCGGTACGGCGGCGGTGCCGGTGGGCGTGACGTGAGCGGTGGGCGTGGTACGGGCGGTGCGGGGCGTGCGGGTCTTGGGTGTGGTGCCCGTCGTGCGGGTCGTGCAGGCCGTACGGGTTCTGCGGGCGGCGCAGGCGTAACCGGGTGAGCGCAGACACGGTGAATCCCCCCTCGAAGGCCGCGGCACGACGGCGGGAAGCGGAGGCCCCCGGGAACCGGCGGTGTCGCGTTCGCACAGGACGCCCCGCGCCGTCGGCGTCAACCACCCCCGCCGACGACTGGCGCGTCCCTCGTCCTCCGCCGCGGCGGCATCCGGGCCCCCGCGACAGCCATCCGAGCCCGCCGCCCGGAGCCCGGGCACGCGAGTCGCCGACATCGTTCCAGCGAACCCTCGCCCCCTGTGCGGAACCTTCGCAGTTGTCTCTTTCGATTCAACTCATGACCGATTCAGCGACCCGAATGTCCGCTCGCACCGGCGTCGGCACCGAGCTTGGCGTACACGTACATGTCCCGACGCTCCTCCCCCACCTGCTGCCACCTGCGCAGCAGCCCCTCCCGTACGTAACCGGCCTCCTCGGCCGTGCGGCACGAGGCGTCAGCTGGATGGGCGGACAGCGAAGGCTCGGGCTTCCGTGAGGTAGGCCGCTACCGCACGTTCGTGGCGCCACGGGCGGAGGGAGGTGGCGAAGATCTTGATGTAGTCTCCGCCCCGGACGGTCTGGAGCCTCCTGAACAGGTGCAGGGATTCCCGGCCGAGCCGCAGGCCCGCTTCCCAGTCCCCTTGCTGGGCGTGCGCGGTGGCGAGGACGGACAGCCGGATCCCGCGGGACCGCGCGAACGCGTCGCCCGGCATCGAACCCAGGGCGTGCCAGGCGAAGGTGGACTTCGGGCGGCCGAGGTCGCGGAAGATCTCTGTGGCGTCCGTGACGATCCGCTGCCGGTTGAAGAACTCGATCCAGGTCCGCTCACCCGAGCCCTCGGCCGCCCCCTGCTCCCCCAGTCGCTCCGCGGTGGACAGGCAGGCGCACGCGGCGCGGGCATCGCCGGCCCGGGCGTGGGCCCGGGCCTCGATCAGCTTCGCGAACCCCAGCACCCGGGGGTCGGCGCCGGGCACGCGCTCGTAAGCCCCCTGGGCCATGTCGATCGCCTGGGACGGGAAGCCCCGCATCATCGCCTGCATCGCCATGGTGGTGAGGACATAGGAACCGAGATGCACGTCACCAGCGGCCTTGGCCAGGCGGAGCGCCTGGATGTAGTGGCGCTGGGCGGTGTGGTGATGCCCGGCGTCGAAGGCCGTCCACCCGGCGAGCCGGGCCATCTCCGCCGTCACCGAGAACAGGTCTCGGCCGTCGCGCTCGGTATACCTGGCCCGCAGCAGCGGCGTGACCCGTTCGTACAGGTACTCGGTCAGGGACTGGGACTTCCAGGCGGCCCCACCGAACCGCGAGTCCCAGGCCCGTGCCGCGTCCGCCGCCTGGCGCAGCTCCTCGATGTGCCCCCGTTCCACCGTGGTGCGGCCGCGCGACAGCGCCACGGGCTCGGTGGGACTGACCAGCCAGCGGGTCACGGGCTCGGAGAACGCAGCGGCGGCGAACGGTGCCGTCGCGAGGAAGTCTCGACGGTTCAAGGCACTCCAATACGACGTTGCTTCGGCAAGGGCCTGGTCCTGCTCCCTCGGGAATCCGAGTCCGACGGTAGGGTCACCGTGCGCGGACTCCATCCCGACGTCGGCAAGGTCGACGGGACGGCCCAGGCTCTCCGTGAGCACAGTGCAGAGGTACCGCGGAACCGGCCATTTCGGGGTCACCCCTCTGCGACACCAGTTCGCCACGGAGGTGTGGGTGTACTCGGTAGACAGTCCGTGTGCCGAGGAGATCTGGTTGAGTCGGTGGGCCAGCCTCTTGTGGCTGATGCCCGCTTCGGAGATCAGCGTCTCCAGGTCGATGTTCGTCTTGCGTCCGCTGCCCGTGCGCGCCGGTCCCGCCCGTCCCGTTCCCGTTCGCGCCGTTCCCGTTCGCGCCGTTCCCGCACCCGTACCCGTTCGTGCCCCCGTCGTCATCACGCTCCCCTTCGCCGCCCCTCCGGCTCGGTCACGTTCGCTTCAACTCAAGCGTATGGCAAGGGTGTTCGCATGGGCTCGGGGCGCGATCCGTGAGCCCCCCTCGTGAGCCCTGTGCGCCGTCGCCGCCTTTGGTGTCCTGGGTGCAAGGAGTCCGGGAGCAGAGATCGGAGGCGGGCGGAGCGGTGTGGAAAATGTGGAGCAGGTTTCAGCGGAACGCCCCGGAGGCGGCCGTGGGTGCGGGACCGGGTGGGGGCCGGGGTCCGGGGCGGGCAACGCATTCCGCCCGTTCCCTCGCGGGACAGCACGCATCGCGGCTGCTCGTGGTGGCGGCCGCACCGGCCGGTGCGGTGGTCTTCGAGGCGCTGCCGCTCTGGGTGTCGGCGACCGCCTTCGCCTTGCCGGCCGTCCTCGCCGTTCTGCGTCCGGGCTCGGGCTCCCGGCCCGGGTCAGGAGGTGAGGAAGCGGGTGGCGCCGACGAACGGGCGGTTTGACAGGGGTTCTTCCCTTACCTTGTCGCCCGTGCGGGGGGAGTTGATCATCATGGGGCGGCCCTCTTCGTCCCGGCCGACGTAGATGCCGACGTGCGTGACGTTGGAGGTGCTGCTGCCGAAGGCCACGATGTCGCCCGGGCGGAGGTCGGCCGTGGAGGTGATCCGCACGCCCTCGGCGGATCCGGCCGGCGCCTTGCCCCCGCCGGCGTCGTACTGCGGTTGGCTGTCGCGCGGGATGGTGATGCCGAGGGCGGAGTACACCTGGCTGGTCATGCCGGAGCAGTCGTAGCCGAACCCGGCCGTGCCGGACCACAGGTAGTCGATCCCGAGGAACTTGCGGGCCTCGGCGACCACGTCCTCGCCGGTCACCCCGGACGCCGGGACCTCCTCGAAGTCCTCGCGCTCGAAGTAGACCGGGCTGCCGTCGTTCGCGCGGGCCTCCACGAGGGACGGGTCGCCCGGGACCGGCTTCACCGCGAACTCCGTGTTGTACGAGTACTCCGTGCCGCCGCCCGTGGCCGGGGAGCCGGACTGCAGGGCCTCGCGGGAGGGGTGGCCCCAGGCGGTCGGGCTGGTGATGCGCTCCCGCGTCGTGTCGTACGGGTCCTTCTTCCGGTGCTTCGTCAGCTGCCGGTCGGGCACCCAGCCGGGGTAGCCGCCCGTGGCCCTGGGGGTGGGCTGGCCGTCGACCAGGACCTTGTCCCAGAGCACGCCGTTCCTGGTCTTCGTCTCCAGTACCGTGACCCGGCCGCCGTAGAGGGCCTGCGTCTCGCCCGCGACGTTCCGGCGCAGGTCGAGGTCGGGGGCCATGGCGGCGAACCAGCCGCGGATGTCCACGGGGTTCGTGAGCGCCTTGGCGTCCACGTCGCGCACCTTCTCGGGGCTCTCCCAGATCTGGGCCACCGCCACGTCTACGTAGCAGGTCCGGGCTCCCTTGCAGGCCGCGGAGGCTTCCGAGGGAGACCTGTCCGCCGCGGCGGGGCCGCCTGACAGGGGGACCAGCGCCATGACGGCACTGACGGCGACGGGGAGCGCGATGTTCGTGAGAGCCATATGACGATTGTCCTGCGCGGGCGACGAGGTACCAGCGGCCGACCGGCCGACCATGCGGCCGATCCGGACAACCGGCCAACGGGCCAACGGGCCAACCGGCCTTCCGGGCAACCGGATGCCCGGACATCCGGACCGGCCGGACATCCCGACCGGCCGGACATCCGTTCCGCCGGTCGGGTTCAAGCGCCGCCGACTGATGCACCGTCACTCGTCTGGCACGGGTTTCGGCCGAAAGGCTTTCGGGCTTTGCTCGGCCCGCTCGGGTTTCCGCAGGTCAGCGCGGTCACTCTTGGACCGGACCACGGCTCCTGACACGGAACGGCGGCCCCGCCACCCCGCGCCGAGCTGCCCAAACGACCGTTCGGGCGGGTGCGCGTGGCAGCCATGTCCGAACTCCGGTGGGGCGACTCGCCCCCGCCGGTCCCGTGGGCCAGACTTCCCCCCGCAAGCGACCAACTCCCCTCAGTGAAGGAGATTTCACGGTGCGTCACATCGCGAAGGTCTTCCCGTCCCTCGCCTGCGCAGCCGCCGTCGCCGGTCTGGCGGCCCTGGTCGCCGCTCCGGCCCAGGCCCAGCCGGCGGTTGCCCCGCCCGCCGCTGCGAGCCTGTACGCGCCCTCCGCGCTGGTGCTGTCCGTCGGCGTCGGCGAGGAGGCCGCCCAGGCGACGGTCACCAGGGCGGTGACGCTCACCTGCACGCCCACGGCGCGCGGCACGCACCCCACCCCGCGCCGGGCCTGCGAGAAACTGCGGGCTTCCCGCGGGGAGTTCGACCAGCTGCTGCTCAACGACCGGGACCGCCTGTGCTCGGTCGAGTGGGAGCCGAGGGTGGCTGTGATCGAAGGGGTCTGGCAGGGGCAGCGCGTCTCCTGGCAGCAGACCTTCGGCAACGCCTGCAAGATGAACGCGGCCCTCGCGCGCAGCGTCGTCTTCTCCTTCTGACCCGGTAACCCGTAACCGGCAGCCCGTACCCCGTACGTACGCGCACACGCGCACACGCGCGCACCTGCGCACCGCGCCCGTCCACCACTACGGGCCCACCGACCGCGGCTCCTGACGAGCCGTCCGCGCGCCGCCCCCTTGCACACCACGGCGGCGCTCCTGGCGGACGGGCGGCCCCAGGAAGCCGCACCCCGCACAGCGGCGCCCCCTCCCCCCGGCGCCGCTGTGCGGGCACCCGCATGTCCCGCCCCGCCCGACGGGGGGATCGCGCGGCTCACGGGGGACCCGCCGGGCGGCGGCGCCGCGCCCGGGGCTCAGTCGCGGTGCAGACGATCGTGCGACAAGACCATAATCAGTCGCATGGTGCACGTGTGCCTCCAGGGGGCGAGATGAAGTACGACCTGTCCGGCCGGCTCGTGGTCGGGATCGCTTCCAGCGCCCTGTTCGACCTCACCGACTGCGACGCGGTGTTCCGGGAGCAGGGTGAGGCGGCGTACCGGAAGTACCAGGAGGACCACGTGGACGACGTCCTGGACAAGGGGGTGGCGTTTCCCTTCGTCCGGCGGCTGCTGGCGCTCAACGACCTCGCGGATCCCGCCGATCCGCTGGTCGAGGTGATCATCCTGTCGCGCAACGACCCGGACACGGGGCTCCGCGTCATGCGTTCCATCGCGGCGCACGGCCTGCACATCAGCCGGGCGGTCTTCCGGCAGGGCCGCTCGGCCCACCGGTTCATGCGCGCGCTCAACATGTCCCTGTTCCTGTCGGCCAACGGTACGGACGTGCGCGAGGCGGTGGCCGACGGGATGCCGGCGGGGCACGTGCTCAAGACGGAGCGGGTCGACGACGACGCCGACCGGGAGCTGCGCATCGCCTTCGACTTCGACGGCGTACTGGCGGGGGACGCCTCGGAGCGGATCTTCCAGAGCGCCGGCATCGACGAGTTCCGCGCGCACGAGGTCCGCAACGCGACCACCCCGCACGACCCCGGCCCCCTGAAGGACTTCCTCGCCGGCATCAACCGCATCCAGCACCGCGAGGAGGAGGAGCGCCGCACGGACCCCGCCTACCAGCCGCGCCTGCGGGTGTCCCTGGTCACGGCCCGGGACGCCCCCTCGCACGAACGGGCCGTACGGAGCCTCAAGGAATGGGGGCTGCGCGTCAACGACGCCTTCTTCCTCGGCGGGGTGGACAAGGCCGCCGTGATGCGCGCCCTCGATCCCCACATCTTCTTCGACGACCAGGTCTCCCACCTGAACGGCACGGCGCCGGCCACCCCGAGCGTCCACGTGCCGTTCGGCATCGTCAACACGGCTGCGCCGACCCCGCCGATCCCGCCGACCGCACCGACCCCACCGCCCTCGGCCGGCCCGCGCTGAACCGGCTGCGAGCCCAACCCTGGATCCAGCAGCAGAAGCATGATCACATGGAGGGGGCACCGTCAGTGCCACCGCCGTTGCCGCGCAAGCGAGTTGAAATGGAGTCCGTGTGACGCCCGACGCCGCCACGCCCCGTCCGTTCTCCGGCGTACCGCCGCTGCACGGCGAACTGCGTTTCGATCAGGCCGCCTTGGAGGCGGCTTCGGCCGACTTCGGGGGGCTCGTACGCCGGCGGCCCGCAGCCGTCCTGCGGCCCGGGTCGGCCGCGGACGTCGCCGCCATGGTGCGCCACTGCCGGGACCGCGGGGTGCAGGTCGCCGGACGCGGCCAGGGCCACTCCACGTACGGGCAGGCCCAGGCGCCGGACGGGCTCGTCGTCGAGCTGAGCGCCCTGGACTCGATCGAGATACGCGACGGCAGCGCCGTGGTCGGCAGTGGGGTGCGGTGGAGCGAGCTGCTGCGCGCCACGCTGGCCGAGGGGCTCACCCCGCCCGCGTTCACCGACTACCTGGAGCTGTCCGTCGGCGGCACCCTGTCCGCGGGCGGCCTCGGCGGGCAGATCGGCCGCTACGGCACGCAGGTCGCCAACGTGACCGCACTCGAAGTCGTCACCGGCGAGGGCGAGATCCTCACCTGCTCGGCCGCCGAGCGCCCCGACCTGTTCCGCGCCGCACTCGGCGGTCTCGGGCAGTGCGGCATCATCACCCGCGCCACCCTCCCCCTGGTGCCCGCGCCCCGGACCGTACGGCACTACGTCCTGATGTACCCGACCGTCGAGGCGATCACCGCGCAGCAGACGAAGCTGATCAGGGAGGGCCGGTTCGACTACCTCGTCGGGCAGGCCCTGCTCACGCCGGAGGGCTGGTCCTTCATGATCGAGGCCGCCGCGTACGACGGGACCGCCGCGGACGACGCGCGGCTCACCGAGGACCTCGGGCACAGCACGCTCGACGTGCAGGACGTGCCCTATTTCGAGTTCATCGACCGGCTCGCACCGGCGGTGGAGGCGCTCGCGGCCATCGGCGAGTGGCAGCGGCCGCACCCCTGGATCGACACCTTCCTTCCCGCCTCCGCCGTGAACTCCGTGGTCGCGGAGACCCTCGCCGGGCTCAAGCGGGACGCGGTCGGCGCGACCGCCGTCATCCTGCTCTACCCGATCCTCACCTCGCGGTGCACGACCCCGCTGCCCGTCCTGCCGGAGGGGGACCTCGTCTACTTGTTCTCGCTCCTGAAGACCGCTTCCCCGGGGGCGGATCCCGCGGAGGAGATGGTGGCCGCCAACCGACGTCAGTACGACCTCACCCGCGCGGCGGGCGGCTGCTTCTACCCGATCGGGTCGGTGCCGCTGACGCGCGAGGACTGGGTGCACCACTTCGGCGCGTTCTGGAGCGAGTTCGAGAGCGCCCGCCACCGGTACGACCCCGACGGCATCCTGACCCCCGGGCAGCGCATCTTCTGACCGGACCGGCGGCCGGGGCTGGGCCCACCGGCCGTCAAGGGCCCGTACGGCGGGACGGCTCGGCCGTGTGGCGGGGCGGGCACGGGCCCGCCCCGCGGGTCACAGGCGGTGGAGTTCCGCCGCCAGGTGGTGGTGGAAGGGGAGGCCCATGGCCGCCAGTTCCTGGGTGACGGTCAGGCGGCCGTCGGCGAGGGCGTACCGGCGGCGCATGCCGTGCACTTCCTTGGCGGTGGGGGTGCCGGTCACGTGGGTGGTCTCCAGTGCGAAGCCGGTGTCCGAAACCCCGCCGGTGTACGTCTCCACGATGCCGGTGGGCTGTGCGAGGACCACTTCCAGGGAGGCGTCGGGCAGCACCCGCCACCAGCCGCTCTCCCGGTGCGAGGGGCGCAGCGCGGCGCCCGTGTCGTCGACGAGCCAGGCGCGGGACTCGTAGCGCAGGAAGGGCCGGCCGTCGTGGCCGAAGGAGATCTCCTGCTCGTAGCGGAAGCCGCTCTCCAGGGTGGGGTATTCGCCCTGCCCGCGGCCGCGCCAGCGGCCCAGGAGGTCGAGCACCGGCTTCAGCTGCGGGTGCGGTTCCGGACCCTCGCCGAGGACGTGGGTGTCGGGGTACGGGGTCTCCTGGACCGGATCGAACACGTCGGGCCTTCCTCGTCCGCCGCGGCCCCGGCGGGGCCCGTCCGACGGTCCATTATCGGGTGCCCCGGCGACCTCCGGGCAGCCACCCGCCCGCTTCCCACCGGCGGGGACCTGCGACGGGATCGCCCCTCACCAGCGGGGACCTGCGACGGGACCGCTCCTCACCAGCGGGGCCCTGCGGCGGAGTGTCCGCCGGTCCAGACCACCGGGGGCCGCTGGGGCTGCCGCCGCTGGGTTTCGCTCAGGAGGAACGTTCCGCCGGTGACGCACATGGCGGCGAAGGTGAGCAGCACGGCGGCGGGCCACCAGTAGTTGCCGGTGCCCGCGATGACCGGCCAGAGGGCCGCCACGCCCACGGCGAGCACCGGGAGCAGCACCGCCCTGGCCCACATGGGCAGCTTGCGGCTCGCGACCACGTGGACGAATCCGAGCACGACCCCGGGCACGATGACGGCGATCATGCCCAGGAGGGCGAAGAAGAGCAGGGCGACGACCATGAGGGCGGCCTCCGGGGGCGCGAGGGGACGGACGCAGAGACATGCGCGACGACCCCGCCCATGGCGGGCGGGCGCGTCCGCAGCCTCATCCTGCCAGAGGTTTTGAACACGTTCAATGTCCTGTCGGGCGCGTGGGCGCCGGGCGTCCGGCGCCTCGGTCGTGACGGGCGAGTGTGAGCGCGGAGACGAGCAGGATCACGGCCAGGACGGGAATCAGCAGGAGGTCGGGGAACACGCCCAGGAGCAGCCCGCCGAGGACGGCCCCGGCGAGGGAGCCCGCCGCCATGGTGGCCGTGAAGCGCAGGTTGCCCCGGAGGACGGCGAAGCTGCCGTCACGGCTGTAGCGCGCGAACGCGACCAGCATGGTCGGCAGGGAGACCAGCAGGGACAGGCTCCCGGCGGTCTTGATGTCCGCGCCGAAGACCAGCACGATCGTCGGGATCAGCAGCTCGCCGCCTGCCACCCCCATGATCGCGGCGACGACGCCGATGCCGAACCCGGCCGCGACCCCGACGGGGACCTGCACTCCGGGCCGCATCGCGAGCGTGCCCAAGGGGGTGGCGTGGGTCAGGACCAGGGCGGCCGCCATCACGACCATCAGCACGGCCAGCACCCGGTGGAGAGTCGTGGAGCGCATGCGTACGGCCCAGGAGGCGCCTGCCCAGGCTCCCAGGACGCTGCCCACCAGCAGGTTGACTGCGACGGCCCATTCTGCCGCGACCGCGGCCGCCGGGACGGCGGAGAGGCGGGCGGGCAGCGCGACGAGGACCACGACCAGGCTCATCGCCTTGTTGAGGATCACCGCCGAGAGCGCCGCGAAGCCGAAGAGCCCGACCAGCAGCGGAAGCCGGAACTCCGCACCGCCCAGGCCGATCATCCCGCCGAGGACGCCGACGGCGGCCCCGGCACCGAAGACGACCGGCGCCGAGTGCGCCGGCCGGAGGGAAGGAACGCTGTGGTCCGTGCTCATGACGGGCATCCTCGCCGGTGGAGAGCCCGTACGGATACGGCGCCGCCCCCTCTTCGGGCCAAGGCACCGGACTCCGGGCGCGCATTCGTCCGGACCTCCAAGTGCCCGCGCGGCCGTCCGCCCCGCCCGCGCGCCGTCCGGCCGGCGGATCCCCGTCAGAGGCCCGCGACCTTGGACTTCGCGGACAGTTCGTAGACCAGGGTGACCGTGCGGCGGCCGCCGGGCGGGATCGGGAGGCTCCACTCGGCGATGCCGTCGGCGTCCACGCTGTCGGGGGCCGGTGAGCAGGCGTCGCGGTGCAGGCGCACCTCCACCGCCGCGACCTCGGCGACCGGGATGCGTTCGCGCAGGACGACCCGCCGGTCACCGACCTCCGCGGGGGCCGAGAAGCGGGACACGTCGAGCCGGACGGTGCGGGTGATGACCGTCCGCTGGGTGAGCCCGGCCGTGTCGCGGGTCTCCTCGGTGTGCCGGACCACCCGGTAGTCGTCGCTGCTGCCGAAGGCGAGTTCGGCCGCGGCGCCGGGGGCCGTGAAGTCCAGCGTGCCGCGGCCTCCGAAGCCGCCGCCGCGGACCAGGTCCACGGGTCCGGCGAGCAGGGCGTGCCCGGACCGGTTGTCGAACCGCACCACCTGCGTGACCAGCGGGGACAGTTCGGGCGCGCAGGAGTACTCGCTGCCCGCGGCCGTGGTGAACGCGGAGACGGGTACGCGGTGCGCGCGGCCGTCGGCCGGCACGGACACCGCCGCGGGGGCGTGGAGCACCCGGGTCTCGCCGCCGTCGTCCACTCCCGGCAGGCCCACCACCCGGGCCGGGCCGAGGGACGCGGTCTCCTCCTCGCGCAGCTCCACGTCGATCGTACGGCGCTCCTCGGCGGTCCGGTCCCGCAGCGTCAGGCGGTCTTCGGCCAGCCGCGGCGGATCGGTGGCCAGGGCCGAGCGGGCCGTGGAGAGGGTCAGCCGTACGCCGGTCCAGTCCTCGCCGGTGCGCTGCCAGACCATGGCGTCGGTCTCCAGCGTCAGGGAGTCCCCGTCGAGCACGGCCCGGTAGACGGGCCGCCACAGCGCGCACGGGGTCAGGTGGCTCAGGCGCAGGGCGACCGGCCCGGCGGCGGCGGATTCGAGGGTCAGCTCGACGTGGCCGACGAGCTCGGCGGGCTGCTCCTCGGAGAGTTCCATCGCCCGCCGGGTCTCGGCGAGTTCGGCGTCGAGGGCGGCGATACCCGATTCGACGGTGTGCAGCCGTTCGCCGTGGGTCTCGCGTTCGCCGTCCACCCGGTCCAGCTCGGCCGTCCAGCGCGCCCGTTCGCTCTCGCCGTGGCCGACGCCTTCGCCGATCTCGCGCAGCAGGTCGGCGGCGAGGCCGCGGAGCAGGTCGAGGCGGGCGGTCAGCCGGTCCCGCTGCCGGTCCAGCGCGTTCCGCTCCTCTTCGAGGGCGTGCACGCGCCGGCGCAGGAGGGAGTCGTCGGCGTCCGGCACCGGGCCGCGCGGGGTCCAGGTACGGACGATCCGTACGTCCAGGACGGCCGCCGGGTGCGCGGCGGT
This sequence comes from Streptomyces sp. NPDC030809, assembly GCF_055572195.1. NCBI lineage: Bacteria > Bacillati > Actinomycetota > Actinomycetes > Kitasatosporales > Streptomycetaceae > Streptomyces > Streptomyces sp. NPDC030809. The sequence continues at coordinate 164,805 of NZ_JBVIDV010000015.1, read as the reverse complement.
CAGCTCGGCGTGGAGGGTCCGGTCCACGGCGAGCGCGCTGACCGGTCCCAGGCGCAGCCGCTGCACCCCGGCCGCCACGTCGAGCACGGCGGAGCGCTCGACGTGGGCTCGGTCCTCCAGGCAGGTGACGGCGGTGACGGGGAGCGGGACGGGGGCCGGTGCCGGGTCCGAGGGGCTCGGGGCATCCGGAACGGAGGACGGGGACGGGGCCGCGGACGCGGATGGGGACCCGGACGGGAACGGGGAGGAGGACGGGAACGGGGACGGGGACACGGTTCGGTCAGCTCCTGCGGTTGCCGCCGGCCAGGGCCTTGCCGGTCGGGATGCGGATCTCGTAGCCGCCTTCGAGGGCGGCGGTGCCTCCGGACGGCAGCTCCACCCGCCACAGGCGGGTGCCCGGGGCGTACTCGTCCGGGCCGGCGGCGTCCTGCTCCGGGGCCGTGTCCGTGCCGGTGCCGTTGGCCGGACCGGCGGTCTTCCCGCGGCCCGCATCCGGGTCGGGAGCCGTCCAGTCGGCACGCTCCTCGATCCGGACGTCCGGTTCGGAGGTGACGGGCACCCGCTCGCGGACCTCGACGGTGACGGGCCCCGCCATCCGGTTGGCGAGCTCCACGTGGACGCGGTGGTCGAGCACGGTGGTGTTGTTGCGCAGACCGGCGGTCGACTCCCGCAGGTGCGTACGGCGTACGACGCGGATGCCCTCGGCCGGTCCGAGGCCCACCCGGCGGATCCCGCCGGGGGCCAGGGTCGGCAGCGCGGCCGTCAGCACGTACGCGTCGTCGACGCTCACCTCCACCGGGCCCGCCAGCAGCGGCCGGTCGGTGGCGTTGGAGAGCACCAGGGTCGTGTAGGCGGTCTGCTCCACGGACGGCACGCAGAGGTACTCGACGTGCAGGCCGACGGGGATCTCGGCGACGGTGACGGAGTGCCAGGTCCCGTCGGACGGGATGTCCGCTCGGGCCGCGGCATCGAAGCGGTGGTCGAACGAGCCCGCCGACACGCGGGGCCGCACGGCGTGCACGGGCAGCGGCAGCTCGGCCACGGCCGCGGCCCGGCGCCGGTGGTCCAGCGCGCTGCCGTCGGGGGCCGCCTTGGGAAACAGCCGGCCCCTGCGGGCGGCCGGCTCCTCCGGGCCGCGCAGTACGAGCGCGGCGTAGTCCAGTTCGGCCCCGCTCGGCTGCGGCGGACCCGCGACCGGCGGCGAGGGGGGCGCGGGCACGGGTCCGCCGGGAGCGGCCGGGGCCGCGCCGCCGGCACCGCCTCCTGTGGGCCTCCCGGCCGGGCGTCCGGCGAAGCCCGGACGGCCGCGCGCGGCGCCGGGCGCCGCAGGCAGGACGGGGGGAGCGCCGTAGGCCTGCGGGGCCGGGGCGGCGGCCGGGGCCGGGGCCGGGGCCGGCGGGAGTACGGGTCCGGCCAGGGTGGCCCCGGTGACCGCGGCCGGGCGCCGGGGCACGGCGGGGGTGGGGAGCGCGGGCGCGGCGGGGGCCCCGGCGGCGACCGGACGCGGGCCGGCGGCGTCGTACCCGGTGAACAGGTCGGCGAGCCCGGCCGGCGGCTCGCGCCAGCCGGAGGGCGCGGGGGCCTCCTGCCGGCGGCCGATGCGGAGCGAGCGGAGCTTGGGCAGATCGGTCCGGCGCCGCAGGTCGGCGGTGGCCAGCGCGATGCGCACGCCGGTCCAGTCCTCCCCGGTGCGCTGGGCGACCGAGGCGCGCAGCGTGAGGCGGCCGTCGCGGTCGCCGTGGCGGTGGGCGAGGCGGTACGAGGGGACCCAGACGGCGCCCGGCACTCCGTACTCCAGGTCGAGCTGCACTTCCGGGCCCGGCGCCGTCCCGTCCTGCGCCTTCGCGACCGGCTCGGCGGCCGGCTCCGCGCCCGGCTCGGCGATCTCGGCGTCGGACTCGAAGGCTCCGATCGCTCCGACAGCTCCGACAGCTCCGACGGTTTCGAAGGTGAGGACCGCGGAGAACGTGGTGTCCACGTGCGCCGCCGGCCTGTCGGTGGAGGCGCGGGCGAACCGGTCCGCGGCCAGCGCGTACGCGTGCTCGGCGTGCTTGAGGGCCTCGTCGAGCTCGGCGAGGCGCGCGTGCAGCGCGGCCAGCCGGTCGTCGACGAAGTCGGCCAGCTCCAGCCAGGCGTCGACTGCGGTCCGCCGGTGCCGCGGGTTCTCGGGGCTGCGCTCCGGAGCGACCGGGCGCAGCTCGCCCGTCTCCTCGATCAGCCCGAGCTGCCGGTCACGGCGCCCCTGCGCTGCGGTGTACGCGTCGCGCAGGCGCTCCATCTCGCGGCGCAGCTCGTCCGACGCGCCGGAGCCGGTGCCGGCATCGGCGCCGGTGTCGTGGGGCTCGGCCTCGACCTCCACCCGGGCCTCGGTGATACGGATCCCGGTGGCGCCCAGGACCCGGGCCCGCAGCGAGTCGGGGTCCATGGACTTCGGCAGTCCCGTGACCCGGACCCGGCCGTTCGGCGGCACGGTCCCCCGGGCCAGCCGGTGGCAGAGCGCGCCCTGCGCGTACACCACGACCGAATCGAGGGTCGATTCCCAGCGCTGTACCGGCTCCGCCGTCATGTGCCCCGTCCCCCGCGCGTGTTCGTGCCGGGGGGAAGACTAGCCCGAACGGGCGGGCGGCGGGGCCGGAGCCGCCACCCGCCCGCCGCGGAGTGCTTCAGAGGGCGCGGAGGAGGAACTTCGTGCGGAAGCCGCCGCTGGTGGAGCAGTCCAGCGTGTTCTGCGTGCTCGTGTAGGTGAATCCGGAGGGCACCGTGCAGGCCCACAGCCCGGTCGCGGGCTTGCGCAGCAGGAACTTGGTCTGGAAGCCGCCGCTGGTCGAGCAGTCGAGGGTGCTCTGGGTGGCGCTGTACGTGTACGCGGCGGCGGTCGTGCAGGACCACAGGTTGTCCGCGGGCGGCTGGACGAGGAACTGGGTGCGGAAGCCCGTGCCGCCGCAGCTCAGCGTGTTCTGGGTGGCCGTGTAGACGTAGCCGGCGGGGACCGTGCAGGACCAGAACGCGGCGGTGGCCGCGGGCCGGGCGGCTGCCGTGTCCGTCGCGCCGGCTGCGCCGGCGGGTGCGGCCGAGGCGGACGCGGAGGCGGGGACGAGGGCGGCGGCCAGCACGACCGCCGCGCTTCCGCCGCCGAGCAGCAGCGTACGCAGCTTCGATCGGATCAAGGGTGCACTCCTGACGTGTTGTTCACCGGACGGAACCAGGAAAACGGGAAGGCCGGGGGCTGCTCTGGTGCCGGTCCTCCGCGGGGCGTGCCGGGGGAATGCTGGCATTCGCATAGGCCGTGGGCAAAGGCCGCCGGGGGCGGGCCGGACGGGTTCCGGCCGCCACCCGAGGGCCCGCGAGCTGCGGGAGCGGCGGGGCCGGCGCCGCGGGCAGGCGCCTGGCATCCCCGGAACCCGTCCGGAAATCGGCCTCGCGACGGAGCGACCTCGCCAACTCGGCTTCCCCGCGGGTGGATTCGCACGTCCTGAGAGTCCCGGTCCGCTCGGCCGCCGTGCCGGATGATGAGCCGCACGTGCACCACGTACGGGAAGCAGGCGCGGCAGGGGGACATGTGGCAGGCGATCACGAGGCCGACCGCGGCGGTCGCGAGGCGGTGGCGCTCTCCGGGCTGCGTGCCGGGCTGGACGACCACCGGGCCCGGGCCGGGCTGAGCGTGGCCCGGCTCGCGGCCCGGGCCGGGTTGGGACGTACGACCGTGCACCATGCGCTGCGGGGCGGCGGCCCCTCGGTGCCCTCCGCAGCCACGGTGGCGGCGCTGGCCGGCGCCCTGCGGCTGTCCGAGGGCGAGCAGCGGGAGTTGCTGCGGCTGCGGCGCACGGCCGCCGGCGAAGCGGCGCGGGCCGCGGCGGTGTCCGGGGGGCGGCCGGAGCCGGTGCCCGGGGCGCGGCCGGAGCCGGTGCCCGGACCGCAGGAGGCGGCGCTCGGGCGGCCGATCGAGGACTGGGACCCGCACGATCTGGAGGTCCACCCCGCCGCAGACCCCGCCGCGCCCGGCACCGGGGGCGGCGCGTCCGGAGTCCCCGCGTCCCGCACCCTGGTGACGGCCGCGCTCCCGGCCTACGTACGGCGCCCGCACGACCTCGCGCTCGCCCGCCTGGTCGAAGCGGCCGCGGGCGGGCAGAGCGGGCTGCTCGTGCTGGTGGGGTCCTCGTCCACCGGCAAGACGCGTGCCTGCTGGGAGGCCGTACAGCCGCTGGCGGCGCACGGCTGGCGCCTGTGGCACCCCTTCGATCCCACCCGGGCCGAGGCCGCGCTCGCGGATCTGGGCCGGGTCGGGCCCGGGACCGTCGTGTGGCTCAACGAGGCGCAGCACTACCTCGGCGACCCGCAGTGCGGCGAGCAGACGGCCGCGGCGCTGCACGGCCTGCTCATGGACCGCAGGCGCGCCCCGGTGCTCGTGCTGGGCACCCTCTGGCCGGAGTACGAGGAGGAGTACGGTGCGCTGCCGCGTCCCGGAGCGCCCGATGTGCACGGCCGGGTGCGCGAACTCCTGGCGGGGCGCACGGTGTCCGTCCCGGATTCCTTCGACGGGGCCGCGCTCGACGCCGCCCGGCGGCTCGCAGACGGGGGCGACGCCCTGCTGGCCGCGGCACTGGGCCGGGTCTCCGACGGGCGGCTGACGCAGGACCTGGGCGGGGCGCCGGAACTGCTGCGCCGCTACCGGAACGCCTCTCCCGGGGCCCGTGCCCTGCTGCACGCCGCGATGGACGCCCGCCGGCTCGGCCTCGGGCTCCACCTGCCCCGCGCGTTCCTGGCCGAGGCGGCGGAGGACTACCTGGGCGACCACGACTACGACGCCCTGGCCGACGGCTGGGCCGAACGGGCCCTCGCCGAACTCGCCCGGCCCGTACACGGCGAGCTCGCCCCGCTGCGCCGGGCGCGGCCCCGCAAGGCGTGGACGCCCGAGCTGCCCGACCCCGGCCCCGGCGCCCCGCCCCCTCCCCCACCCGTCGTCTACCGGCTCGCCGACTACCTCGAACAGCACGGACGCGCCGAACGCAGCCCCCTGTGCCCGCCGGCCTCCTTCTGGGCGGCCGGGTACCGGCACATCGCGGATCCGGCAGGCCTCGTGCGCCTCTCCGGCGCCGCCCGGGTCCGGTACCGGCTCCGGTGGTCCCATGTCCTGGGCGAGCGGGCGGAGGCGGCCGGGGCGCGGCCCTTTGCCCGGCTGTCGCCCGGCGCACTTCGCCGGCTGATCATGCCGGCACCGCCCCTCGGGCCCCGGGCGGCCCGGGACCCGAGCGGAGAGGCCGGTGCCGTTCTGCGGTCGGCGGCCCGGTCGCCGGACCGGGCCGGTGGGGTGGGGGCGGTGCCGGACCACGTCATGCGCCGGCTGACCACCGAGGCCGAAGCGGCCGTGCGGGTCCTCCGGACCGTGCAGATGCTCGAGGAGTGCGGCGACCGGGAGGAAGCGGAGCGGGTCCTCGCGGAGGCCGTCGCCGAGGGCAACGACCTGGTCCTCGTCGTTCAGGTCCACAAGGCCGATCGGGACGGCGAAGGGGAGCGCGCGGAAGCGATGCTCCGGAACGGGATGGCGGCGGGCAGCGCGATGGCCCGCATGCTGCTCGCCGAGCGGCGGGAACGCGCCGACCGGGTCGAGGAGGCGGAGCAGCTCGCCCGGCCGGCGGCCCAAGCCGGCCACCTCGACGCCGAGGTCATGCTCGTACGCCTGCGGTTCAAGGCCGGTGACACCCCCGCGGCCAGGCGCCGCGCCGTGGCCGCAGCCGACAGCGGGAACGCGTTCCCCGTGCGGGAGCTGATCCGGCTGCTCAGGGAATCCGGTGCGGAAGGGGAGGACGTATGGGCCTACGGGCTGGAGCCCGACGGCTCCCCGACGCCCGCGTGGGATCCCGCCCCGGATCCCATTGTTCAGCGCCCGGAACAGGGCTGATGAACAATCCGCGAGCCGCTGGACTCGTTGGCAGATGCCTCCGACGGGCATCTGCGCACAACGAGCAGAAGGAGAACCGCAACCGTGGCTACTCGTACGAAGTTCCTCACCACGCTCGCGGCGGGCATCCTCTCCGCCGGGGCCCTCGGCGGATTCGTGTCCACCGCGTCCGCCGCTCCCTCCCACCCGGAGGGCGGAAAGCCGGCCGTCAGCGCGTCCTGCATCGGCGGGGCGTGGCGGTACGACGGGACGAACTACGCCCCGATGGGCAACGGCTACTACGTGACGACCAACCGGTGTGCGGACATCCAGGTCTCGCCGGACGGGGACACGAAGATGAAGCTGTGCTACGTCAGGAGCGGCTCGGAGGTCTGCAAGAACTGGGTCACCGCCAAGGCCGGCAGGTGGACCATCCTCGGGACCGACTTCGCCGACGGCACCTACTTCTACCTCGACTTCCCCAACTCGACCACGCACAAGACGGGCCTGGTCGCCGGCTGACCACTGCCGCCTCGACACGTGACGCCCTGACCAGGCGTACGGCTGCCCCCGCCTCCTCGCGAGGCGGGGGCAGCACGGGGCAGGGCTGCCCCCGTCCGCGCAGCCCCCTCCGTGACCCCACCCCAGGTTGACCGGGAGACGGGACGGACATCCGGGCGGGCATCACGGGGGCGGCGGACCGGGCATGGGACGTCACGCGTGCCTGCGGCTCGGACGCCCTGAGCCTGAGCGCCGACGGGTCGTGGCCGGCCGTCCGGCTGGACACCGGCGTCGTACTGGCGTCCGCCCGCCCCGGCGGCCCGCGTGCCCGGACGCTCCCGGCAGCCGCGGTCACCGGCTTCTCCTTCAGCCGGGACGGCGCCCTCCTGGCGGCCGTGGCACCGGACTCCGCACGAGTGTGGCGCACCGGTGACGGCCGCCCCGATCCCCTCGTGTTCCACCAACCCCTGCGCCGCCGCCTGCCCAGGGACGTGCGCATCGACGAGCGGGCGGGGGTCCTGCGGTACGTGTACGACGACCAGCGCCGGGTGGAACTCGTGCCGGGCGGCCGCAGGCGTTTCACCCCATCACACTCAAGTCACGTACAGATAAAGGACCAAATACCTGCCCGGCGCCCGTCACGGAGGGTCCGAAATCCTTCTCTTGCAGCCCTGACCAGCGGTTTCAGCGCAGGGACTTTGGTCCCGAAAGGCCTTCTCCGGGGTAAGTGAATCCGCCGGGAATTGATCTTGCTCACGGTGAGGCTCCGTCAATTCTCTGCTAGTCATGGGAACCGGCGGATCCCCGCCTGCAATTGCCTTTTTCGCCAAGGAGTTCCCGTGGCCCGCCCATCCCGCCGCGCCATGCTGCCCACCGCCCTCACCGCCGCCGTGTGCGGGGCCATGCTCACGCCCGCGACCGCGCACGCGGTGGTCGGCGACCCCGCCGAGGACGGCCGGTACGCGTACACCGCGCGGCTGGCGATCGGCAACGCGGCGGGTGGGCGCGCCTGTTCGGCCGTGGTCCTCGACCAGTGGTGGGTGGCCACGGCCGCGAGCTGCTTCGCCACCGCGGCCGGGCAGCCGGTGCCGGCCGGCAAGCCGGCCCTGAAGTCCACCCTGACCTTCGGCAACGGCGGGCACAGCGAGGTCGCGGAGCTCGTGCCGCATGCCGGCCGGGACCTGGTCCTCGCCCGGCTCGCCGCTCCCGCCGGCGGCGTCCCGGCCGTGAAGCGTGCGGGCGAAGCGCCCGCCGTCGGCAGCGCCCTCGGCTCCGCCGGGTTCGGCCGTACGAAGACCGAATGGGTCCCCGGCAAGGCGCACGGCGGCACGTTCACCGCGGACGCCGTGAACGCGGACACCCTCGCCTTCACGGGCAAGGGCGCCGCCGCGGTGTGCGAGGGGGACGCGGGCGGCCCGGTCCTGAACGGGGCGGGGGAGCTCGTCGGCATCAACTCCCGCTCCTGGCAAGGCGGTTGCCTGGGACGGACGATGACGCGTACGGGGGCGCTCGCCACGCGCACCGACGACCTGGGCGAGTGGATCGCCGCGGTCACCGACCCGCTGGTGGTCCACCCGGGGCAGACCATCCCCTCCGGCACCACCCTGACGGGCAAGCACCTGAAGCTCGTCATGCAGGCCGACGGGAACATGGTGATCTACCACAACAGCGGGGGCGACGGAAAGGGCGCCGCCCTGTGGAGCTCGCAGACCCACGGCAACCCCGGGGCCTACGCGATCATGCAGGAGGACGGCAACTTCGTCATCTACAAGAAGGACGGCGGGGACGCCAAGGGCGACCTGTGGTCCTCGGGCACCTACGGCGACGGCACCGAGAACCGCGGCGCCTACCTCCGCTTCCAGAACGACGGCAATCTCGTCGTGTACAAGAAGGACGGCGGCGAGGGCAAGGGCGGCGCCATCTGGGCCTCCGGCACCTACCAGCGCGGCGCCGGGCTCACCGGCGGCACGCGCTACGACTCCCCGTTCTGGATCGACTCCTCGACCAAGATCCTCTTCGTGGACCGCGGTGGCCGCCTGGTCATCTGGGACAAGACGAAGGCCGAGGAGCTGTGGACCTGCACCGCGTACGGCGGCGAGGGCACCCACCTCGACATGCAGAACGACGGCAACCTCGTCCTGTACAAGAAGGACGGCGGCGACGGCAAGGGCGGCTACGTCTGGGCCAGCGGCACGCACAACAACCCCGGCGCGTACGCCCGCTTCCAGAGCGACGGCAACCTGGTCGTCTACAAGAAGGACGGCGGCGAGGGCAAGGGCGGCGCCATCTGGCACTCCAACACCTGGAACTAGCCGACCGCCGAAACGCAGCGGCGGGGGGGGGGGGGGGGGGGGGGGGGGGGGGGGGGGGGGGGGGGGGGGGGGGAGGACGAGGGAGGGGGGGGGGGGGGGAGAGGGGGGGGGGAGGGGTNNNTACGTCCCCCCCCCCCCCCCCCCCCCCCCCCCCCCCCCCCCCCCCCCCCCCCCCCACCCCACCCCCCCCCCCCCCCCCACCCCCCCCCCCCCCCCCCCGCTGCGGCGCATCGGGGCCCGGCACACCCGCTCAGGTGCTGGTCACGTACCAGAGCGAAGCACCGAGGAACACGGGGAAGGTGAAGGCCATCTGCAGGATCCAGGGGGTGGCCGTCCCGTCCTCGGGCTTGGTGGGGTCCTTCGCGCGTTCGAGCATGTATGCGCTCAAGGCCTTCCGGTGGCCCACCATCCCCAGGGAAACCGCCACGTACAGCGAGCAGTAGACGGGCAGCATCTCGCCTATGGACCACTCGTAGTTGGCGCAGTACGCCAGCAGGGCGCCGAACGCCGCCACCGGCCCACAGGCCACGAAGGCCTTCTGGCGGCGGTTGGCCATGCACGGGAGCATGATCCACAGAAAAACGGCCACGCTGGCCAGTGAAAGGATCCACCACACGGGAGAGGTCTTTTCCAACATTTCAGCCGGGCTTCTTTCTTGGACGGGAGCTCGCCGGCAGGGGTGCCGCACTTGCGCACGGGCACCCCTGCCGGCGACCGCTGAACACGGTATTCCACGGGAATGGGTCAGGGAAATCCGGCTCGGATACAGCGGAAGAATCCGTTGCGAATCAGCCTACAAGGTGGGCTGCCTAAGCCGTGAACCAGCCGACCATGGACGAGACCGCACCGTGCACGCCTTCGGCGATGTTCTTTCCGAGGCTGGTGCGGGCCATGGAACCGGCCGCACTTCCCATGCCTCCCAGAAGGAGGCTGAGTCCCACACCCGCGGCAGCGGTGCGGAACTGGCTGCTGTTCCAGCCGTATGCCTTGCCGTTGTAGAACGTGCTGATCCCGGCGAATACCAGGGAAGCACCGCCGAGGCCCGCAGAAATCAGCTGACCGCCCGGAATGAACGCGGTCACCACCGCAGCGGCGCCCAGGGCGGCACTGATCTTGGCCGTGGCCGTCGCCGCCGAGGCGGCACTGTCGAACGCCTCCTTCTCCGCACTGACGGTGTCGACCTTGTCGTTCTTCGGATCGTCCTGGGGGCGGTAGCCGCTCTGGGCGTCCGCCTCGGCCTTCTGCCGGGCCGCCTCGGCTGCGGCCGCCTGCTCCTCGTGCCGCTTCCGCGTCGCGGTGGCCTCGGCCTCGCCGGCCGCCTGGCGGGCGGCCGATGCGTCCTTGCCGGCGTCGACGGCCGCCTGGCGTGCGGTCGCGGCGGAGGCTGCGGCCTGTGCCGCGTAGGTGGAGGCCTGCTGCGCGGAGGCGGTGGCGTTGTTGGCGGAGTGGTTCGCCGAGCGGGCCGCGCCCTGAGCGGTGGCCGCGGCGTTCTTGGCCGTCTTGGCCGAGGCGGCGGCGTCGGCGGCGGACTTGTCGGCGGCGTTCGCACTCTCCCGGGCCTTGACGGCGTATCCGCTGGCCTCCTGTGCGGACTTTCTGGCGGCCGCGGCCGCCTTCTCCGCCTCGGCGGCGGCGCCGCGTGCCCGGTGGGCGGCCTCCAGGGCCGTGTTGGCGTTCTGGTACGCCTCGGCGGTGGCCTTGGCGGCAATGCTGAGCTGGGTCTGCACCCCTTCGACGTGGGCGAGGGTGGCGAGGTCGGCCTCGGCCGCCTTGTACTGGGCCCGGGTGACGAAGGCTTCGCGCATCCAGGCCGGGCCGGCCATGGCGATCCGGGCGGCCGACTTCACGTTCGGGCCGCCCCGCTCCATGATCCGCAGGATCTCGACCTTGTTGTCGTCCTCGCGGGCCTTGGGGTAGGTGACGGCCAGGAAGGCCTGCAGGGCCTTGGCCGAGCCGTCGTCGAGCGCCTTGGCGCCGGCGGCCTTCACGGCCTTCCCGGCGCCTTCCATCAGGGCGAGCGTCCGGATCCGGTACTCGTCCTTCAGGGTCTCGTACGCCCCCTTGGTGAGGAACGCCTCGACCGCCTGGCCGCCCTGGGCCAGAGCCGCCTTCGCGCTCGCGGCCGTCTTGGCGCCGCCCACGCGGGCGAGGGTGAGGGCGGTCTCGCGGTCGTCCTCGCGGGCGGCCGCCTCCCGCTTGCCGCGGAGCCAGTCGAGCACGTCGGTGTCGTCACCGGCGAGGGCCGCCTTGGCGGCGTTGCCGGTCCAGGCCCCGGTGGAGTCGAGGAGGGCGAGGGCCGCCTTCCGGGCGAGGGCCGCACCGGCTGCGCCGTCGGTCCTGGCCTTGTCGGCGGCCTCGGCCAGCAGCGTCCTCGTGGCGGTGGCCAGCTGCTGGTCCCGGGTGCGGATCTCGGTGTCCGCGGCCCGGTCCTTCGCCTGGGCCTCCAGGTCGTTGAGGAGCTTGGCCTGCTCGATCCCGGCGGCCTCGTCCTGCTCCAGCCGGTACTGCTCCGCCTCGCGGGCGACCTTGGCGACCTCGGTGGCCTGCTTGGTGGCCGCGGCCGCGTCGTCGGCCGCCCGGACGGCCGCGCCCGCGTGGGCGGTGGCCTTCTTCGCCTCGGCGTCGGCTTCGCCCGCGTGGTCCGCGGCCTCGTCCGCGGCCTTGGCGGCCGCTTCGGCGTGGTCGGCCGCCGAGTTGGCGTACGTCCGGGCCTGCCGGGCGGCGGTCGCGGCCTGGGAGGCGAGGGTCTGGGCGCGACCCGCGGCGCGGGTGGCCTGGGCGGCGGCGGCGCGCGCGGTGGCGGCGGCCTCGCGGGCCCGCCGCGCCTCGGAGTCGGCGACTCCGGCCTGCGCGCCGGCGGTGGCCGCCGCATCGGCGGCCGCGGCGGCGTTCTGCCCGGCGCGGGCGGCGGCCGAGGCGGAGTCCCCGGCCGCGGCGCTGGCGTCCGCGGCGTGCGAGGCGGCGGTGGCGGCGGTACGGGCGCCCGCGGCGGCGTCGCGCGCGGCCTCGGCGGCCTTGCGGGCGTCGCCGGCCTTGTTCCGGTCCCCGATCGCGGCGTTGGCCGCTCGGTAGGCGGCAGCCGCGGCGCGGCCGGCTGCCGCGGAGGCGGCGGCCGCGTTCGAGGCGGCGGCCGCGGCCGTACGGGCGGCGGCGACGGCGGTGTTGGAGGCGGACACGGCGGTACGGGCCGCGGCGGCCGCGCCCTCGGCCGCGGTGGCGGCGCGGCCCGCGGCGGCGCCGGCCTTGTCGGCGTCGCCCTTGGCGGCCTCGGTCTCCTTGGCGGCCTTCTGCGCGGCCTCCTTGGCCAGTGCGGCGGCCGCATCGGCGCGGTCGGCGGCCGCCTTGGCCGCGTCCGTCTCGGTCTTGGCCCGCTTGCCCGCGTCCACGGCGACCTGGGCGAGCTGGGTGACCGTCATCAGCTCCTGGTCCCGGGCCTGCGCGAGGAACTGCCCGGAGTCGATGAACTCCTGCAGGTCCTGCGCCGTACCGTTCATCGCCCGGGTGCCGGCCTCCTTCACGGCCGGTCCGCCCTGGCTCATCAGCCGCAGGACGGCGACCCGGTTGTCCTCGACCGCGGCCTTGGCGAGCCCGGCGCCGAGGAAGGCGTCGAGGGCCTGCGGGCTGCCGTCGTTCAGGGCCCGCCTGCCCTCGCGGTTGACGGCGTTGCCGGCGCCGTTCATCACGGCCAGCACCGCCACCCGGCGGTCGTCCTGGAGGGGCTGCTCGTAGCCGGACTTCACGAAGTCCAGCACGTCCTGGTCGGTGCCGGACAGGGCCTTGTTCGCGGCGGCGAGCACGCCCTTGCCGGCGAGCGGCAGCATCTTGAGGACGGCCACGCGCGCGTCCTCGACGGTCGCCCGGCGCAGGCCCGTGGCGAAGAACCTCTGCAGGTCCTCGGTGTTGCCCAGCAGGGCCTTCTCGGCTTCGCGTTTCACCCCCTTCCCGCCGGCGATCCATTCGTCCACCGCACGGGCCCGCCCGTCGGCCTGGATTTCCGCCCGTACGGCGGCCGGTGCCGCCTGCGCCGTCGCCGTGCCGAACACGACGACCGACATTCCGAGCGCGACGGCCGCCGCGCCCTTGGTCATGACGCGCGGCAGCACACGCCGGGGTCGGTGGGACCATTTCATATGGGGGCGTCACCCCTCCTCAAACAGAAGGAAAGAACAGGGATTTCGGACAGGAACGAGCCTGCCGACCGCCTCACCCCAGCACATGCACGTCACATATGAATAAAGGACCAAATACCCGAGCGGGTCCTGTTCCGGAGCCGGAAAAGGGCGCGCATCGCGACTCTGACCAGCGGATTCACCGTAAGGACTTTGGTCCCGGACGGGCCCGCCGGAGGTAAATAAAACCCCAATAAATTGATCTTGCTCACAGTGAGCCCCCGTCAATTCTCTGCTACTGATGGGATCTGACGGACGGGCCCGCCGTGCACAGCCGACGGCGCGCGGCACCGTCCCCTCGAATCCCCCACCTCCAGAGAGGCATTCCCGTGATGCGCGCACCCCTGCGATGGACCCTTCCGGCCGCGGCGACCGTCACCGTGCTGGCAGCAGCCGGCATCGCCGTCGCACAGGCGAACACCACCACGAGCAGCACGAGCACCGCGAGCACCGCGAGCACCGCGAGCACCGCGAGCACCGCGGTCACCGCTGCCGCCGCCGACACCGCCGCGATGCCGTCCGCGGTGGAGACCTTCGACTACCCGAACGCCGCGCAGATCCTGGCGGAGAAGAACCTCAAGCTGAAGCGCGGGGACGGGCACATCATGCTCGCCGAATGCGGCAGCGCCCCCGACCTCATGCGCTTCATCGGCCGCGACCGCGAGGACTTCTGCTTCCGCACCACCGGCCCCACCGGGTACCTCAGCCTCGAAGTCCCCGCCGTCACCGGTGTCCAGACCACCGGTCACAGCGCCCACATCAACATGAAGGCCGAGGACGAGAGCAAGTCCTACGACGTGGCCAAGAACACCTGGCAGGGCATCGGCGAGACCACGGACCCGAAGGGACGCGACCACGTCCTCCTCGAAATCCGCACCGCCAAGTAGCCCCACCGCCAAGTAGCCCCACCGGCAAGCAGCCCCACGTCCAGGCGGCCCCACCGCCGAACAAGCCCCACCGTCGCGCGGCCCCACCGTCGCGCAGCACCGCCGCCCCGCGGCACCGCCCGCGAGCAACACCCCTTCCGGGCGGCACCGCCGCCCGCCCGCGCCCTCCCGAGGAACCGACCATGCCCCGGCCGCCCCGCCCCACCACCCCCTCCGGCGAAACCCGCCCCTCCGGCACCTCCCGCCGCACCGCACTCGCCACCGGCATCACCACCGCCGCCGTGTGCGGCAGCGCCCTGGCCCTGCTGCCCGCGACCGCGCACGCCGTGGCGGGCGACCCCGCCAAGGACGGCCAGTACGCGTACACCGCCAAGCTCGACGTGGGCGCCGGCGCGCGCAGTTGCTCGGCCGCCGTGGTGGACGCCCAGTGGCTGCTGACGGCGGCGAGCTGCTTCGCCGACGACCCGGCCACGGGTACGGTCCGGGGCGGGGCACCGAAGTGGAAGACGACGGCCACCATCGGGCGCACCGACCTGGCCTCGACCGCGGGGACGGTCGTCCAGGTCACCCGGCTGGTGCCGCGCACCGACCGGGACCTGGTCATGGCCCGGCTCGCCAAGCCCGTCACCGGCGTGACCCCGGTCCGGCTCGCCACCTCGGCGCCGGAGAAGACCGAGAAGCTACGGGTCTCCGGCTACGGCCGCACCAAGACCGAGTGGTCGCCGTGGCGCACGCACACCGCGTCCCTCGACGTGTACGGGGTCACGGCGACGAAGGTCGGTCTCAACGGCCCCGGCGGCACGACCAACGTGTGCGCGGGCGACAGCGGCGCCCCGGTGGTCCGCGAGCAGGACGGGACGGCCGAGCTGGCCGCCATCAGCGTCATAGGCTGGCAGGGTGCCTGCTGGGGCAGCGACCCCGCCGAGAAGCGCACCACCTCGCACGCCACCCGCGTGGACGACGTCAACGGGTGGGTGCAGCAGATCCGGCTGTCTACGATGGTCCCCGACGTCACCGACGTGATGACCACGGGCGACTTCAACGGCGACGGGCGCACCGACATCGCGGCCGTCACCGCCGACGGCAACCTGCACGCCTTCTACGCGGGCCCCGACGGCGCGTTCGCGTACGGGCGGCCCCTGTGGAAGCAGGACGGCTCCTGGAAGGTCGTCACCAAGATCACGGCCGGGGACTTCAACGGCGACGGCCGCACCGACATCGCCGGCGTGTGGTCGAACGGCACCCTGCGCCTCTACCCGGGCACCGGGAACGACTCGGTGCTCGGCGACAGCAAGGTGATGTGGCCGGACGCCTCCAACTGGAACTCCATGCTCCAGCTGACCCGCTTCAAGGCCGACGCCTCCGGGCGCGACGGGCTCCTCGCCGTCTGGGGCACCGGCGCCCTGTACGCGTACCACCCCGCCGCCGACGGGACCCTCAACGGGCAGAAGCGGCCGATGTGGCCGGACAACTCCTGGAAGAGCATCAGCCGCATCACCGCCGGGGACCACAACGGCGACGGCCGCGACGACGTCGTCGCCGTCACCTACAACGGCTGGCTCTCCCGCTACGCCGGGAACGCCAAGGGCGGCCTCGACCCCGCGGTCCACCTGCGGCCCGAGCCCGCATGGACCGGAGCGGCGGTCTTCGACGGGGACTTCGACGGCGACGGCAAAGCCGACGTCCTCATCCGCCAGGGGAGCAAGCTCAGCCTGCACAAGGGCGACGGCCGCGGCGCGATCGCGGACGGCACCGGCGCCTGGCCGGCCCTGCCCTGAGCGCCTGCCCCGTGGGGCCTTGCTGCGAGCCCCCGGCGTGAGCCCCTGCCGTGACCCCCGCCGCGAGCCGGGCTGGTGGCGGCCCTGCCCCCGGGGCCGGGCCGCCGGCCGCGCCTTTCATCCGCCCGTCCGCCCTGCTGCCCGGCCGCCCGTCCACCCTGTTGCCCGCCCGTCCGTCCGTCCGTCCGTCCGAAGGAAGATGCATTGATTCCCGCCCGTCCGCGTTCCGCGCGGATTCCCGCCGTGCTCGTCACGGCCACCGCCACGGCCGCCGCGCTCGTCGGCGGCATGGTCATAACCGTCCCCGCCCTGGCGCTGGCCGGTCCCGAGGCCCCGTCGGGCGGCCCGTACGCGTCCGTCGTGAAGCTGGACATCGGCGCCGGGGCCGGCACCCGCGCCTGTACGGCAACCCTGCTCGACGCCAACTGGATCGTCTCGGCCGCCAGTTGTTTCGCCTCCGCCCCCGGTACGCCGGTGCCGGCCGGCAAGCCGGCGCTGAAGTCGGTCGCCACGCTGTCCGACGGCAAGACCGTCGAGCTCGTCGAGCTCGCGCCGCGCACCGACCGCGATCTGGTCCTGGCCCGCCTGGCCACCGCCACCGCCCTGCCCGGCGTACGGCTCGCCCCCGCAGCCCCCGCCCCCGGCACCGCGCTCACGTCGGCCGGGTTCGGCCGCACGAGGACGGAGTGGGTTCCCGGCAAACTCCACACGGGCCGCTTCACCCTCGACTCCGCGGACCCCGCCGCCGGCACGCTCTCCGTCACCGGCCAGGGCACCGACGCCGTCTGCAAGGGCGACACCGGCGGTCCGCTCTTCGACTCCGCAGGCCGGATCGTCGGCGTCAACAGCCGTTCCTGGCAGGGCGGGTGCTTCGGCACCCCCGCCGGGGAGACCCGGACCGGCGCCCTTTCCGTGCGGGCCGACGACCTCGGTGCATGGGCCGCGGAGGTCCGCTCGCGCACCGCGGGCTGGAAGACCGAGGCCGTGGTGCAGGCGGGCACGGGCCTCCACCAGGGGATCCGCCTCCCCGACGGCTCCTGGACCGGCTTCACCGACGTGCAGTCCGCGGCCGGGAGCATCGGCGGGGTCCGCAGGGCCGCCGTCGCCGGGGTCAACGGCGACACCCATGTGGTGGCGCTCGGCACCAACGGCCGCATCTACCACACCATCCGCACGCCGGACGGTACCTGGCAGAAGTTCGGCGACGTGGGTGCCGTGGCGGGCGTCCTCCCCCACGTCACGCAGGTGTCGGCCGTCTCCACCGGCAGGGAAGTCCAGGTGGTCGCGGTCTCCGACGGCAAGGTGTTCCACAGCCTGCGCCGCGCCGACGGCACCTGGGCCCCGTTCGGCGACGTCGCCGCCGTCAGCAGCCCCATGAGCGGGGTGACGGCCGTCGCCACCGCCCAGACCGGGGGCCGGCTCCAGGTCATCGCCGTCTCCGGCGGCAAGGCGTACCACACCGTGCGCGACACCGGCGGCCACTGGACCAAGTGGGGCGACGTGGCCCGGGCCGCCGGGGCCACCGGTCCGGTCGGCGCGGTGGCCATGGCCGGGAGCGGCGGCAACGCCCACGTCGTCGTCACCACCGACAACGGCACCCGTCAGTACCACTCCGTCCGCATGGAATCGGGCTCCTGGAGCCCCTTCCGCGAACTGACCGGCCACCTCGGCAACATCACCGCCACCTCGGTGGGCGCGGGCAACGTGGACCGCGACGTGGACATCGCCTTCACCACGACCGACAACCGGATCGTGCACACCGCGTGGGACGACACGGCCCACCGCTTCACGAACCCGGCCGCGGTCCCCACGACCGGCTCCCTCCCGACCACCCCGCTGGGCTCCGTCTCCCTGGCCGGCACCCTCTAGCCGCCCTCCGTGAACGCCGGCCGGTCCGGCCCGGGCCTCGTCCAGGCCCATGGACTGACGAGCGCCAGAACAGGTGAACAAAGCCGGTTCCACGGCCAAGTGCTTGCGCAGCCGCGTACGGTGTGCCAGCAGTCGTGCACTGTCCGTTGCCAGCGGGCGGGGCGCGGTGGTGGGGTGACACGGTACGGAGGGAAGAGCGGGATGGCGGAGGCTGCGGCGGGCGAGCTGGACAAGCCGGTGCTGGGGCGCAAGTGGACGGTGCGGTTGGACGGCATCGCGCGCGGCAGTGCGACCGTACGCGTGTCGTGCAGTCGGGCCGCCTGCACCGAGCAGCGTCTGCCGTCCGCGACCGAGGGCCGGGCGGCCGCGGTCGCCCACATCAAGACCCACCTGCGGGCCGCCACGGCGCCCCGGGCCGATGCGTACTGCGCGTGCCGGGCCGACGGCTGCCGTACGCACCTGCGGGCGGACGACGACCGGCAGACGCGCGCCCAGCCCTGGCGGTGCGGCGGGGCGGTGGTCCTGACCGTGGTCACGGACCGGGCGGGCCGCTGGTGGCAGGCGATGGAGTGCTGCTCCCGCTGCGCAGCCGCCACGCCCGGGGCGAAGGTCGTACCCACGCCTCCGGCCGTGCCCGGGCAGGGGACGGGGGCGGGGACGGGTGCGGCCGGGCCCGCCGGACCGGGCGGCGCGGCCGACCGGCCCTCGGGCGCGGCGGCCGGGGTGCCGCAGTTCTCCGACCGGCCGGCGGTGGCGGGAGTCGGGGGCGTGGACGGCGACGGGGACGGGGACACGGCCGGAGACCGCCGACAGGCTGCCGGTCTGCGGCAGGTGCCCGCACCCCGGCGGCCCCAGCGCCGACCCCGCCTGAAGACGATCGCGCAGCGGATCATCCCCCTCGATCTGCAACCCGAGGTCCTCCGCGAGGAACTGGTCGAGCTCGGGGACCAGTTCCGCGCCTACCAGCGGCGCGCCGAGCCCGACCTGGAGCTCCTCGCCGAGCTCCACGAGCGCAAGGCCCGCGCCTTCGCCACCTGGGCCGATGTCACCGGCGACGGCAGTCTGCGGTCGGAGGCCGGGCGGGCCGAGCAGGCGGCGGCCGCCGCCCGCGCCCAGCACGCGCAGCGCATGGGCCTCACCCCGGCGGGCGACGGGCCGGTCGTGGCCCGGCTGCTGACCGCGGCCTCGCAGTGGCAACACGTACGCACCGTCCTCTCGTACGTGGCCGGGCACACCCCGCTCCCCGGCCCGGACGCCCGGCTGCTGTCCGTGATGCTGACCCTGCGCACCGCGCACACGGGCCACGGCAACGTGGTGGGGCAGGACGTGGCCGGGCTGGGCCTGGCCGACCCCCAGGGGCTGGTCGAGCAGTTGGCCGGCTGCGGCTGGCTGCGCCTCCCCGGCACCGTCGAGGAACTCCTCGCCTCCCGCCCGGAGAGCGCCACTGCGATCACCCTCCCCGCCCTGCTGCCGGACGAGGACGGGACGAGCCCGTTGGCGTTCGGCAGGAAGCTGCGCCCGAAGCTCAGCGGATGGGCGCAGCGGGTGGTCTCGGACAAGAAGCTCCGCAAGTCCAAGGCCCCCGCCGGCCCCCGGCTCCTGGCCCTGACCCTGGCCGCGCACACCGACGTCTGGGGAAGCCTCGGCCCCGCCGGTGAAGGCCTCCCCCTCGACACCCTCGCCACCTTCGTCCCCGTCCCGGCGGAGGACCTGCAACCGCTGCTCGACCGCCTGACGGCGACGGACTGGCTCACCGAAGCCGCCCTCACCGACACCCACCTCACCGGCCGCCTCAGCGAGCGCGTCCTCCCCCTCACCTGCCCCCTGATCCAAGACCCCGGCACAACCGCGTGAGGTGAGGGCCTTGCACTCCGGGATCTTGGTCGGCAGGGTGGCCAGGACGTGTGCTGCACGCTGCCTCAAGGCACGTGCGGTCCGGAGACCGGGGGGAACGGAATGCTGACCGGGATCGTGATCGACGCGTACGACGTCGCGCGCATGGAGCGCTTCTGGCAGGAGGCGACGCAGGGCCGCACGGGCGGCCTCCGGCTCCGCTGCGTGCCGGCGGCCACGCCGAAGACGGGCAAGAACCGGCTTCACCTCGACCTGGCCGGGGGCCCGGACTGGGAGGCCGAGGTGGAGCGCCTGCTCGAACTCGGCGCGACGCGGGCCGACATCGGGCAGGGCGACGTGCCCTGGGACGTGCTGGCGGACCCGGAGGGCAACGAGTTCTGCGTCCTGCGCCCCGGCCACCCCGGCGTCCTCGCCGACTCCGGCCTGGTCGCCGTCTGCCTGGACATGGCCGAGGCGGACCGCCCCGCCCAGGAGGCCTTCTGGCGCTCCCAGGCCGACTGGCAGTCCGTCGAGTCCCACGCCTGGGGCGTCCGCTTCCGCACCACCCCCACCAGCCCGGTCTCCCTGGTCATGGGCCCGCCGGCGACTCCGAAGACCACCCGCAACCGCCTCCGCCCGGAGGTCACCGCCCCCGGCCGGGCACCGGGCGAGTTCCTCGACACCGCCGGAAACGAGTACCACGTAGCGGGCTGACCCCGGGGCGGGTACGAGGCTGCGCCCCGCGATCAGGGCCCGTGCGTCCCCCGCTGAGCCGGGTCCGGGGCGTCGGGCATCGGGAGGGCGGTGCCCGTTTCCAGCAGGGTCTTGAGGCTGGAGAGGAGGAGGGGCCAGGTCGGGCGGCACATGCCGATCATGGTGCCCTCCGGGTCGAAACCCGTGTGGTGGAGGGTGAGGCGGGTGAGCGGGCCGACCGGGTCGAGGGTGAAGGCGACCTCGGTGCGGGGTTCGGTGGCGAGACGGGCGCGCAACTCCTCGTCGACGCCGACCGCTTCGGCCCACTGGGGAGTGAAGGTGTGCCAGGTGTACGCGAGCCGGTGCGGCGGCGTGCTGTCGACGACGCGTTGTTCCGGGTCGGCGGTGTGCCCGCCCCGCTCGTCCCACACCATCGGCGAACCGGTCACCCAGTCGGTGGCGAAACGCACTCCCCAGTAGCGGGCGGTGAGTTCGGGGTCGGTCAGCCCCTGCCAGACCTGCTCGGGCGTGGCGCGGATGTAGGTGGTGTAGGTGATGACGCTGTGGTCGCTCGGGTCCTCGGACATGCGTGGGTGCTCCGGGGTGCTGCGGGTCGGGCGGGATCGGCGGCGGGGCTGTGGCGGCCCGTGCGAGGGGCGGTTGCCGGCGGTTGCGGTTGCCGGCGGTTGCGGTTGCCGGCGGTTGCGGTTGCCGGGGCGGGTTTCAGGCCTCCGGAGTCATGCCGCGGTCGGGGGCGCTCATGTCGCCCGTCGCGGGGGTGCCGTCGGCGAGGGCGTAGCGGAGGTGGACGGTGCCCTTGGGGCTGGCGGCGGGGGGTGCGAGGAGGGTGAGGTTGGTGGGGACCGCGCCGTCGCCGAAGACCCTCTTGCCCACGCCGAGCACGATCGGGTGCACCCAGAGGTCGAGGCGGTCGAAGAGCTTCTCGCGCAGGAGGCTCTGCACCAGGTTCAGGCTCCCGACCACCTTGATGTGCTCGTGCCGGTCGCGGACCTCGCGCACCGCGGCGGCCAGGTCCGGGCCGAGCAGGCTGGACCCGGCCCAGGACAGGTCGGGCCGGCCGCGGGAGGCCACGTACTTCGGGACGCGGTTGAAGAGCGTGGCGATCGCGTTGTCCTCACCGCCCTCCTGGTACGGCCAGTAGCCGGCGAAGATGTCGTACGTCCGCCGGCCGAGCAGGAGCGCGTCCGTGCCCTCGTACGCGGCCCCGATCTGCGCCCCGGCGACCTCGTCGAGCAGCGGGGCCTGCCAGCCGCCGTACGGGAAGCCGGTCGGGTCCTCGTCGGGGCCGCCGGGCGCCTGCCCGACGAGGTCGAGGGTGGCGAACATCTCGATGTGGACGAGGCCCATGGCGTACTCCCGGCGCGTTGACTGCCTCCATCAAGGCGCACACCGGCGGGCATCGCGGCGCCCGCCGCCCGGAAGGCGGCGGGCTTCACCCCATCGGGGGTACCGGTACGGGTCGGCGTCTCGTGGTCCGGCGTGCTGGTGTCGCGGCGGGCGCTGTCGGTCACGGCGGGGGCCCCTCACGGCGCCCTCACGCGATGCGGTCGGGGGCGGCGGCGCACCGGCCGGATCTGCGGGGGAAGGGGAGGTTCCGGCCCTCGCCCACCGGCCCCGCGCCGGAGGTGTGCCCTGCCGAAGGGTGGCGGGCCGGTCCGCGGGCGCGCCCGTGGCATCCTCCGTCAGAGCGGGCGGACGGCGTCGGCCTGAGGGCCGCGGTTGCCCTGGGTCACTTCGAATTCGACGCGCTGGTTCTCGTCCAGGCTCCGGTAGCCGCTGTTCTGGATGGCGGAGTAGTGGACGAACACGTCGGGGCCGCCGCCGTCGACGGCGATGAAGCCGAATCCCTTCTCTGCGTTGAACCACTTCACGGTGCCCTGCTGAGGCATGTCCCGGGGCCCTTCCTGTGCTGTCCGGGGCACTCCGCCCCGGCGTCGTGCGGATCCTCCCCCGGGCGGACCTCCGCGAACCCGCACGACACGCCTCGAACGGGTGAACCAGCACGCTCGGCCGGAGTCGGCGGCGAGGCTGGTGACCCGTGACGGGATCCGTCGTTGGGAGTTGTGAGCGATCGCTGTGGGAGGTTGGGATGGGCCAGGGAGTTCGAGTCGCCGAGCAGTTGTTCCTCGGGGACGCGGAGGGTGTGGCGCGGAGCGCCGAGGAGATCGCTCGGGGACGGGCCGTGGCGCACGGGTTCGGGAACGTCTACGCGCTGACGGCGCGGCCCGAGCGGGACGCCGTCGAGCGGGTCAACCGGATGAAGGGGCGGCCCGCGGAGCACGTCGGCAGCGTCACCACCGTGCGCGGGCGGGTGGCCTCGCTCTTCGACTGGAGCCGGCTGCCCACGGGCTTGAGGCGGCGGCAGGTCGAGGACCTCATGGAGGAGCTGTTCCTGCTCGGGCCGTTCGGCTTCCGCGGGCCGGCGGCCCGGCACGTGCCCGCGCATCTGACGGCGGCCGACCGGGGAGTCGCGACCGTGCAGCTCATCGGCCCCGGGTACCGCTGCCCGTCCAACACCCTCCTCGCCGCGGCGATGGAGCAGACCGGGACCGGCTTCCTGGCCGTGACCTCGGCGCACCGGTCCCGGCACCTGACCGGCGCGGAGTACGAGCCCGCCCACTGGCGGTGCGAGGGCGTGCGCGCCGAGTTCGACCACGAGGACGAGATCACCGCCCTGGCCCACGAGGACGAGGCCGCGGCGCGGCGGCGGCACCCGCACCACACGCCGGTGTCGACCACGGTGGTCTCCTTCCACCGCGAGGCCGGGACCAACCGGTCCGGGCTCCCCGCCCTCACCCTCGAACGGCACGGATCGCTCTCCGCGGACCACACCCGTGCCATCGCCGCGAACCACGGGTTCGCCCTCGTCGTCGGGCCCCGCGCCGCGCACAGGCTCACGCCCCGGACGTACGACGCATGAGCGGCGCCGGGTGGGCGCCACCCCGCCGGAAGCGGCCGTGACCCGCCCCGGCACCGCGCCGAGGGTGGCACTGGTCACCTCGCGGCACCTCGCCGCGCACGGCTGGCAGGACGGGGACACCGTCCCCCTGGGCGAGGCGCTGTGGGAGCGCGGGATCGACGCCTCCGTCGTGGCGTGGGACGAGCCTCAGGACTGGGCCCGGTTCGGCCTGGTGGTCCTGCGGTCCCCGTGGGACCTGTTCGTGCACCGGCCGGGCGAGCTCCTGCCCTGGGTGGAGGAGCTCGCCCGGCACACCCGGGTGCTCAACCAGCCCGCCGTGATCCGCCGGGTGATCGACAAGCGCTATCTGCGCCGGCTGGCGGCCGCCGGGGTGTCCGTCGTACCCACCTCGTTCGTCGAACCGGGGATGGAACCCGCCTTCCCCGACGGGGAGTTCGTCGTGAAGCCGGTGGTCTCCGGGGCCGCGCACGAGAGCGCGCGCTACGGCGCCGGGGAGACGCGGCGGGCGCTCGTGCACCTCGCGCACCTGCACCGCCGTTCGGCCGCCGCGATGGTGCAGCCGTACGTGGCCTCCGTGGACGCCCTCGGCGAGCGCGCCCTGGTCTACCTCGACGGCGCGTACGACCACGCCGTCGTGAAGGAGGGCGTGCTGAAGCCGGACGTGGCGTTCGACGCCCGGCACGATCCGCACCCCAACCCGCGCCCGTACCGGCCCACCGACGCGGAGCGCGCGCTCGGCCGGGCGGCGCTCGAAGCGTTCTGCCCGGGGATCACGCCCCTGTACGCCCGCGTGGACGTGGTCCTCGGCGCCGACGGACGGCCGATGGTGATGGAGCTGGAACTCGTCGCGCCCTTCCTGTTCCTGGCGCACAGCGAGGGCGCCGCCGGCCGCTTCGCCGAGGCCATCTGCGCGCACCTCGCCTGAGCGGGGGCGGGAGTGGGGCGTAACCCCGGCGGCGGCCGCGCGTTGGCTCCGGCGTGACGCTTGACGACCTGTACACCGCTGTCATGGCCGAGGAGATCGACGGCCAGGAGGAACCCCCGCGGCTCCCGGTGCTCACCCGCTCGGAGATCCTGCTCGCACTGGCCCTGCTGTGCGCCGTCGCCGACGGCGACAGCGGCGAGGAGGTGCAGACCACGGCCCGCGCCCTGTACTCCCGCCTGGGCATGCGCCTGCCCGCGCGCTGAGGGGTCCGGCCGCCGCCCGCATCCCGCCGTCGCGTAGGGAACGCGTCAAAACTCCCCGTCCGCCCGTATGGACCCCGTCAAGGTGGGCCGACGGGGCCCCGGGCCTGGGGTGGGATCGGATCATGGGACGCGGAAAGCTTCGGATCTACCTCGGTGCGGCGCCCGGAGTCGGCAAGACGTACGGGATGCTCTCCGAGGCGCACCGCCGCGTCGAGCGCGGCACCGACTGCGCCGTCGGCTTCGTCGAGCACCACCACCGGCCGCGTACGGAGGTGATGCTGCGCGGGCTGGAGGTGATCGGGCGGCGGACGATCGAGTACCGCGGCACGTCGTTCACGGAGATGGACGTGGACGCGGTGCTGGCGCGGCGGCCGGCCGTGGTCCTGGTGGACGAGCTCGCGCACACGAACGTGCCGGGTTCGCGCAACCCCAAGCGCTGGCAGGACGTGGAGGAACTCCTCCAGGCCGGCATCGACGTGGTCTCCACCGTCAACATCCAGCACCTCGAATCACTGGGCGACGTGGTCGAGACGATCACCGGGGTCCGGCAGCGGGAGACCGTCCCGGACGAGGTGGTGCGGCGCGCGGACCAGATCGAGCTGGTGGACATGTCCCCGCAGGCGCTGCGCCGCCGGATGGCGCACGGGAACATCTACAAGTCCGACAAGGTCGATGCCGCCCTGTCGAACTACTTCCGCCCCGGCAACCTCACCGCGCTGCGCGAGCTCGCGCTGCTGTGGGTGGCCGACCGGGTGGACGAGTACCTCCGGCAGTACCGCGGCGAGCACGACATCCGCACCACCTGGCAGGCGCGCGAACGGATCGTCGTCGGGCTCACGGGCGGGCCGGAGGGCCGTACGCTGCTGCGCCGCGCGGCCCGGCTCGCCGAGAAGGGGGCCGGGGGTGAGGTGCTGGCCGTGTACGTCTCGGCCGGGGACGGGCTCACGTCCGCCTCGCCGAACGAGCTGGCGGTGCAGCGGACCCTGGTGGAGGACCTCGGGGGCACCTTCCACCACGTCATAGGGGACGACGTGCCCACCGCCCTGCTGGAGTTCGCCCGCGGGGTCAACGCCACCCAGATCGTGCTCGGCGTCAGCCGGCGCAAGCCCTGGCAGTACGTGCTGGGGCCGGGGGTGAGCGCGACCGTGGCCCGCGATTCCGGGCCGGACCTCGACGTGCACCTCGTCACGCACGACGCCGTCGCCAAGGGGCGCGGGCTGCCGATCGCGCGCGGGGCCCGGCTGGGCCGGGCGCGCATCCTGTGGGGCTGGCTCACCGCGATCGCCGGGCCGGCGCTGCTGGCCCTGCTGCTGAGCCGGGCCGTTCCGGAGCTCGGGCTCGCCAACGACATGCTGCTCTTCCTCACGTTCACGGTGGCGGCCGCCCTGCTCGGCGGGCTGCTGCCGGCGCTGGCCTCGGCGGCCTTCGGCTCGCTGCTGCTCAACTACTACTTCACCCCGCCGCTGTACCGGCTGACGGTGTCCGACCCGCGCAACATCCTCGCCATCGCCATATTCGTGGGCGTGGCCGTGTCGGTGGCCTCCGTGGTGGACCTGGCGGCCCGCCGGACCCACCAGGCCGCCCGGCTGCGCGCCGAGTCCGAGACCCTGTCCTTCCTCGCGGGCAGCGTCCTGCGCGGCGAGGACTCCCTCCAGGCCCTCCTGGAACGCCTGCGGGAGACCTTCGCGATGGACTCCGTGGCCCTGCTGGAGCGGGCCAGCGAGGTCGAGGCGTGGGGGACGGCGGCCGCGGCGGGGACGGGGGCCGTGGCCCGGCCGGAGGACGCGGACGTGGACCTGCCGATCGGCGACCACCTGGCCCTCGCGCTCTCGGGCCGGGTGCTGCCGGCCGAGGACCGGCGGGTGCTCGGCGCGTTCGCCGCGCAGGCCGCGGTCGTGCTCGACCGGCAGCGGCTGGTGGACGAGGCGGCCCGGGCTCGCCGGCTGGAGGAGTCGGGGCGCATCCGCACCGCGCTGCTGGCCGCGGTCAGCCACGATCTGCGCACCCCGCTCGCCGGCATCAAGGCCTCCGTGTCCTCGCTGCGGTCCGGTGACGTGGAGTGGAGCGAGGAGGACCGGGCCGAGCTGCTCGAAGGCATCGAGGAGGGCGCCGACCGGCTGGGGCACCTGATCGGCAACCTGCTGGACATGTCGCGGCTGAACACCGGGACGGTCGTGCCGCTGATCCGCGAGACGGACCTCGACGAGGTGGTCCCGATGGCCCTGGGCGGCGTACCGGAGGACAGCGTCTGGCTGGACATCCCGGAGACCCTGCCGATGGTGGCGGTGGACCGCGGGCTGCTGGAGCGGGCCGTGGCCAACGTGGTCGAGAACGCGGTCAAGTACAGCCCCGGCGGCACGCCCGTCCTGGTCTCCGCCAGTGCCCTCGGGGAGCGGGTCGAACTGCGCGTGGTCGACCGCGGACCGGGGGTTCCGGACGCGGCGAAGGAACGCATCTTCGAACCGTTCCAGCGGCACGGGGACGCGCCGCGGGGTGCGGGGGTCGGACTGGGCCTGGCCGTGGCGCGGGGCTTCACGGAGGCGCTCGGGGGCACCCTGCATGCGGAGGACACGCCGGGCGGCGGCCTCACGATGGTCCTCTCCCTCCCGGCCGCCGCGGCGGGCGTCACCACCGCGGTCCCTGCCGCCGCGCCCGGCGCCGTGCCCCGCGCTGTCCCCGGTGCTGTCGCCGGTGCTGTCGCCGCTGTCGCAGCTCCCGAGGCGGCAGCCGTTCGCCGGGAGTCCGCCGGTGCGCCGTTGCCGGGTGCCGTGCCGCGTGTGGCGCCCGGCCGCGAGGGGTGACGGCAGACGCGACACGGGACCGGCCGGGGCCGCGGGTGCCGCCATGGGTTGGCACCGGGTGGCGCCCCATGGCGCTCAGTGGCACCAAATGGCGCCAGGCGGTGCCAGATGGCGCCATTCGATGGCTCCAGACGTGCACAGCCAGGCGTGACACCCCCCAGACCCGCGGGCGCCGCCGCACATTTACACAGGTCAGAGGCTCGATCGGCGAGCATGGGCCGGCGTGGCGCCGAGGAGGCTTGCGGATGGCGCCATAGTGGTGCCATGATGACGTCATGGACCTCACTCCGTATGTCGACAACCTTCGCCGGGAACTCGCGGTGGCCGCCGAGGCAGGCGGGGAAGACGCCCGGGAGCTCGCCGAGCGGCTGACCGCTCCGCTGGAGTCGGCCACCCGGCTGACCATGCTCCACGTGCTCTCCGCCGCCATGGACGAGATCACCCGCGAGCTCGCCCCCGGCTCCGTCGACGTACGGCTGCGCGGGCTGGACCCCGACTTCGTGGTGACGCTGCCGCCCGCCGAGGGCGGCGCGGCCCCGGAGGCGCCCCTGCCGGCCGAGCCCCTCAAGGCCCCGGCCCCCTCCGAGGGGGACGAGGGGGGCACCGCCCGGGTCAACCTGCGGCTGCCGGCGCACCTCAAGGCCCGCGCCGAGGAGGCCGCGGGCCGCGAGGGCCTGTCGGTCAACGCCTGGCTGGTACGGGCCGTGTCGGCCGCGGTCGACGGCGGCGGCCGGGCGGCCTCGACCGAGCGGGTCCAGACCGTCGGACAGAGCATCACCGGCTGGGTGCGCTAGCGACAGGCATCCGGCCCGGCCGGGACGACCGCACGACCGGACGACCGCACGACCGGACGACCCGCACCACGCGCACGACTCCGTACGACTCGTACGGCCCGCGCGACTTCGCCCGTATCGCTCCATCCACCGCGCCCCACCTGCGGGGACGCCGCCAAGACCCAAGAGGACGGGACAGCCATGCCTACTTTCGACACGCCCGCACCGATCTCGGTCACCGCGCACGTGGAGGCCGGGTCCATCCGGTTCACCGCGGGCGACCGCGCCGACACCGTCGTGGACGTACGGCCGCGCGAACCGAAGCTGGAGCGGGACGCGAAGGCCGCCGAGCAGACCGAGGTCGCGTACGCCAACGGAGTCCTGAGCATCAGGACGCCCAAGGCCCGCAACACCCTCCGGCGGCCGGGGACCGTGGACGTGACGGTCGAAC
This sequence comes from Streptomyces sp. NPDC030809, assembly GCF_055572195.1. NCBI lineage: Bacteria > Bacillati > Actinomycetota > Actinomycetes > Kitasatosporales > Streptomycetaceae > Streptomyces > Streptomyces sp. NPDC030809. The sequence continues at coordinate 136,731 of NZ_JBVIDV010000015.1, read as the reverse complement.
TGCCCACCGGGTCGCACGTGGACACGACCGGCGCCTGGGCCCAGGTGCTCGGCGAGGGGCTGCTCGGCGAGGTCCGCGTGAAGACCTCGACCGGGGACGTGCGCCTGGACGCGACCGGCCCGCTGACGCTCACCGCCTCGCACGGCTCGATCACCGTGGACCGGGTCACGGGCCGGGGCGAGCTCACCACCAGCTCGGGCAGCGTGCGCGTCGGCCTGCTCGACGGCCCCGCCGTCCTGAAGAACTCGCACGGCACCACGACCGTCGGCGCCGCCACCGGCGAGTTGCGCGTGAGCGGGGCCAACGGGGACATCGACGTCCGGCGCGCCGAGTCCTCGGTCACCGCCACCACCGCGCACGGCACCCTCCGGGTGGGCGAAGTCGCGCGCGGGACCGTGCAGTTGGAGACCTCGTACGGGTCCATCGAGGTGGGCGTGCGCGAGGGTACGGCGGCCTGGCTGGACGCGAGCTCGGGCTCCGGTCAGGTCCGCAACATGCTCACCACCTCCGGGGCCCCGGAGGACTCCGAGGAGACGGTCAAGATCCTCGCCCGCACCAAGTTCGGCAACATCGACATCCTCCGCGCGAGGGTCTGACGCCGGGGCCGGGTCGGCCCTCCTGGTCCGCCCCGGCCCCGCTCCCCGCCACAGGGCGGCTGCGACGCCGACTGCACCTTCGCCTTCGCCTTCGCCTTCGCCTTCGCCTTCCGCGCCAACCTCAGGCTCCACCTTCAGGTTTCACCGTCACCTTCAGGCTTCACCACGCCCGAACGGAGAGCTCCATGCCCAATTCTGTCATGCCTGCGTCAAATCAGTCGGGTGACCGCCCCCGTCCTCCGCCGTCGCCATCTCCGCCACCGGACTGCGCAAGTCCTACGGCGACAAGGCCGTGCTCGACGGCATCGACCTGCACATCCCGGCCGGGACCGTGTTCGCTCTGCTCGGCCCGAACGGCGCCGGCAAGACCACCACCGTGAAGATCCTCTCCACCCTCATCGGCGCCGACGGCGGGCAGGCCCGGGTCGCGGGCCACGACCTCGCCGCCGAGCCGCAGGCCGTGCGCGCCGCGATCGGCGTCACCGGCCAGTTCTCCGCCGTGGACGGCCTGATCACGGGAGAGGAGAACATGCTCCTGATGGCCGACCTGCACCACCTCTCCAAGCAGGAGGGGCGGCGGATCGCGGCCGAACTCCTGGAGCGCTTCGACCTGGTGGAGGCCTCGAAGAAGCCGGCCGCCGGCTACTCCGGCGGCATGAAGCGCCGCCTCGACATCGCCATGACCCTGGTCGGCAGCCCGCGGATCATCTTCCTCGACGAGCCGACCACCGGCCTCGACCCGCGCTCCCGCCACAACATGTGGCAGATCATCCGCGAGCTCGTCACCGGCGGGGTCACCGTCTTCCTCACCACCCAGTACCTGGAGGAGGCCGACGAACTCGCCGACCGCATCGCGGTGCTCAACAACGGGAAGATCGCCGCCGAGGGCACCGCCGAGGAGCTCAAGCGGCTCATCCCCGGCGGCCACGTCCGGCTCCGCTTCACCGACCCCGCCGGTTACCGGGCCGCGGCCGCCGCCCTGCGCGAGGCCGGCCGGGACGAGGAGGCGCTCGCGCTCCAGATCCCCAGCGACGGCAGCCAGCGCGAACTGCGCGCCATCCTCGACTGGCTGGACGCCGCCGGCATCGAGGCCGACGAGCTCACGGTCCACACCCCCGACCTCGACGACGTCTTCTTCGCCCTGACCGGCGCCGCCGGACGTGGCGCCGCCGTTCCCGCCCAGCACCCCGACCAGGCCGAGGAGGCCGTCCGATGAGCTCGCTCTCCCTCTCCGTCCGCGATGCGTCCACGATGCTGCGCCGGAACCTGCTGCACGCCCGCCGCTACCCCTCGCTGACCCTGAACCTCCTGCTCACGCCGGTCATGCTCCTGCTGCTGTTCGTCTACGTCTTCGGGGACGTGATGAGCGCGGGCATCGGCGGCGGGGGCGCGGACCGGGCCGAGTACATCGCGTACCTCGTGCCGGGGTTGCTGCTGATGACCGTCGGCAGCACCGTCATCGGCACCGCGGTCTCCGTCTCCAACGACATGACCGAGGGCATCATCGCCCGCTTCCGCACCATGGCGATCAGCCGCAGCTCGGTCCTGATCGGGCACGTCATCGGCAGCGTCCTGCAGTCGGTGGCCAGCGTGGTCCTGGTCGGCGCCGTCGGCGTGGCCATCGGCTTCCGCGCCACCGGCGCCACGGCCGTGGAATGGCTCGCCGCGTTCGGCCTGCTCGTGCTCTTCGCCCTGGCCCTCACCTGGATCGCGGTGGGCATGGGCCTGGTCAGCCCGAACGCCGAGGCCGCCAGCAACAACGCCCTCCCGCTGATCTTCCTGCCCCTCATCTCCAGCGCCTTCGTCCCCGTCGACGCGATGCCCGGCTGGTTCCGGCCCGTCGCCGAATACCAGCCCTTCACCCCCGCCATCGAAACCCTGCGCGGCCTGCTCCTGGGCACGGAAATCGGCAACAACGGTTGGATCGCCCTGGCCTGGTGCCTGGCCCTCGCGGCCCTCGGCTACCGCTGGTCGACGGCGGTCTTCAACCGCGACCCGAAGTAGCGGCCGCGCCGGTCAGTCCCGGCCCGGCTCGGCCCGGCCCGCCCGGCGGCAGGCCCCCTTGATCTCGCCGCCGTGCGGGTGACCGCCCGTGTCGCCCACGTCGGCGCACGGGCCTGGGCCTGGGCTGGGCCTGGGCCTGGGCCTGGAGAAACGTGGGGACACGGGACGGGGGCGCGGCTGGTCAGGGGTGGGTACGGGGGCGGCGGGGAAGGGGGGTGCCGCAGGTGGAGCAGTAGTGGGCGGTTGCCTCGATCGCGTGGTGGTGGCAGGCGCTGCAGACCAGGTGTACGGGGCACTCGGCGGCCGGGGCGGAGGCGGCGGAGCGGCCGATGCTCATGCCGCGGCGGCGGCGGTGGACGGTGAGGACGGTCAGGCCGTCCGGGCCGGCCGACAGGCCGCGGGAGGCGCCGCGCGGCAGGAGGGCGAGGAATCCGGGGTGCAGCGGAACCTGTTCGCCGTCGAGGGTGAGGGTGCCGCCGCCGGTGATGACGACGAGCATGACGTCGAGTTCGGCCTCGGTGTGCATGGCCACCGAGGCGCCGGGCAGGTGGCGCACGAGGTTGGCGTCGAGCTGCCGCTCGGCTCCGCCGAGCCGCCACAGTGCGCCGCTGCGGTCCTCGGCCGTCGCGTCCGCGACGAGCGCCCCGACGGTCGCGGTCTCCGCCTGCCGCCCCTCTCCCATTGCCCGTTCCCCCGTGCCTGCGCTTCGTGTCCCGTGTCGTACCCGCATGATGATCCCGCATCCGGGGGTGCGCCGTGCAGCGCGCACGGCAGTTCGCCTGCCTTCTTCGCGCGCTGCGAATACCCTCACCCGTTCGGCGCGATTCTGCGGGTGCGGGCCGGGTAGGGGACGGCCCGTCCTTCCCCCGCAGCGCACTTCCGGAGGCATCCGTGCCCGACATGAACAGCCCCTACAAGCCCGGCACTCCGTGCTGGGTCGATCTGATGGTCCCCGACCAGCAGGCGGCACTCGACTTCTACTGCGACCTCTTCGGCTGGCAGGGCGAAGTGGGGCCGCCGGAGACGGGCGGGTATTCCGTCTGCACGCTCAAGGGGAAGCCGGTCGCCGGGATCATGAAGGCGATGAACCCGGACGGGACGGTGCCCGACCCGATGCCCCCGGCGGTGTGGACGACGTACCTGGCGACGGACGGCATCGACTCCGCCGTCAAGTCCGTCACGGACGCGGGCGGCACGGTCGTGGTGGGCCCGATGGACGTCATGGACCTCGGGCGGATGGCCGTGATCGCCGACCCTGCCGGGGCCGTCGTCGGTCTGTGGGAGCCCGGTACGTTCGACGGGGCGGGCATCGTCAACGAGCACGGCGCGCTGATCTGGAACGAACTCGTCACTCCCGACCTGGCGGGGGCCTCGGCGTTCTATTCCGCGATCCTGCCGGTGGCGACCGAGCGCTCCGGGATGGAAGGGGCGGACGGGTACGTGGAGTTCCAGGTCGCCGGCCGGGTGGTGGGCGGGATGATGGACATGAGCAGGATGCCCCCGGGGGTGCCGCCGCACTGGCAGCCGTACTTCCACGTGGACAGCGTGGACGAGGTCCAGTCGGCGGCCGTGCGGGCCGGGGCCTCGGTGCTGGCCCCGGCCTTCGACATGGTGGCGGGGCGCATGGCGGTGCTGGCCGACCCCCAGGGGGCCTCGTTCTCGATCATCACCTCGACGGTGCGGGACGACCCTGCCTGACGGGGGCGGTCCGGCGGGGCGCGCTGCTCGGCGTCGCCGGGCGTCGTCTCGCGGCGTCGCTCGGTGTCGCCCGCCGTCACCCGGCCTCGCCGGGTGGCTCTCGGCGTTACGGGCCGGACAGGGACCGGACGGCCGAGGCGAGGTGGTCGCGGAACCACTGGTGGGCCGGGTCGGCCGAGTTGCGGGGGTGCCAGGCCATGCCGAGGTCCAGGGGTGCCAGGTCGAGGGGGACGGGGAAGGTGCGCAGGCCCATGGCGGTGATGGTGTCGGGGAGCCAGCCGGCCAGGCTGAGCGCGACGAGGTCGGTGTCGCGGGCGAGGAGCATGGCGCTGGTGTGACTGGGGACGACGACCGCGGTACGGCGGCGCAGCCCGAGTCCGGCGAGGGCGGTGTCGATGGGGCCCAGGCGTTTGCCGAGCCGGGAGATGCCGATGTGGTCGGCGGCGGCGAAGCGGCGCGCGTCGATCGGGCCGTCGAAGAGGGGGTGCCCGCTGCGGGCGATGCCGACGAGGGGCATGCGGGTGAGCGGGCGGGTGCGGATCTCCGGGTCGAGGTGGCCCAGGACGCCGAGTTCCACGTCCACCCAGCCCTGCCGCAGCCCGGGGCCGCCCTCGACCGCCTCGGGGAGGAAGACCACGTCCACCCGGGGGGCCTCGGCGTGGATGCGTTCGGTCAGGCGGCCGGCCACGCCGACGAGGAGCAGGTCGGTGGCCTGCACGGTGAAGGTGCGCTGGAGGTGTACGGCTTCGAAGCCGGCGCCGGGGCGCAGGACGTTGTCGCAGCTGCGGAGCAAGGCCCCTACCTCCTCGCGTAGTTCGACGGCGCGCGGGGTGGGGACCAGGCCCTGGCCGGCCCGGACGAGCAGCGGGTCGCCGACGGTGCGGCGGAGCCGGGCCAGGGTGCGGCTGACCGCGGCGGGGGAGGTGCCGAGGCGTTCGGCGGCGCGGGTCACGCTGTTCTCCTGGAGGAGGGCGTCCAGGACGCGCAGCAGGTTGAGATCCATCGATGTCCTGGCCCTGACCTCGATTTTTGCGTCTGTGGCAATGATTGGCTGCCCATCTTTGCATTGCTGCCGGAGGCCCGTGCGCCGGAGGGTGGGAACTGCCGCGGGAACGCGCGGCTTTGAACCCCTCCCTCCCCCAAGACCTCTTTCAAGGAGCCGCAGTGCAGCAGCCCCAGCAGCCCGGCCAGTCCCGGCAGTCCGGCCAGCCCCGGCAGTCCGCCCGTACCGGCCGGGAAGGCGATGTCCTCGCCGTGGTCAGCCAGAGCGGGCCGACGGTCTCGTTCTTCGACGCCGCCACCGACCGGCACCTCGGCGACGTGCACGTACCCGCCGAGCCGCACGAGTTGTGCTACGACCCGGCGGAGCGGCTGCTGTGGTGCACGCTGACGTACCACTCCGGCTACTACCACGCGAACGGCGGCCGCCGCACCGAGCTGGCCCTGATCGACCCCGACAGCCGCCGCGTCGTCGAGATCGTGGACCTCGCCCCGGAGCACGGGCCGCACGGGCTGGCGCTGGACACGGCCCGCGGGCGGCTCTACGTCAGCGTGGAGAGCTCGGAGGACCGGCCCGGCGGTGTCGTGGTGATCGACACGGCCACGCGGAAGCCCCTGGGGCGGATCGACACGGACGCGCCGGGGCCGCACTGGTTCGCGATCGATCCGGCGGGGCGGACCGGGTTCGCGACCAACAAGGAGGCGCCGTTCGTGTCCGTGGTGGACCTCGGACGGGGCGTCCTGAGCGCGAGGGTGGAGGTGCCGGGCAGTGAGGGGCTCGCCGTCTCCCCCGACGGCAGGCACGCGTACGTCGCCGCGCCCTACGGCAACTTCTCGGGCGGCGACGGGGAGCGGCCGGCCCCCGGGATCCGCGTCATCGACGCGCGCACGGCGACCGTCGTGGACACCCTGCCCACGGAGCACGTGGTCCTGCCGGTGCACCTCACCTCCACCGGCCGGCTGCTCGCGGGCGAGCTGCGCATGACGGCCGAGGCGGGTGCGCAGCTCGGGCGCCACGCGCCGGGGCGCCTCACCGTGTTCGACGCCGGGACCCGCGAGCGGCTGGGGGAGGTGGAGGTCGGGCTGTTCCCGCTGACCATCACCTCCTCCCCCGACGGCCGACTGGCCTACGTGTCCTGCGTGGTCTCCTCCACGGTGGACATCGTGGACCTGGACGCGCTGGAGCGGGTGGGCCGGCTGGACATCGCCAAGCTCGGCGAACCGGGCGCGCACGGGCTGGCGTACGTACCGCGCCCGGCCTGACCGGCGGGCCGCCCGACCGCTGCACGGGACGCGGGCCGGTTCCCCCGGTCGGCCCGGCCCGTACGGCCCGTCGCTCCGGCACGTGATCTCGCACCTGTCCCGTCCGTGGGGCGGACGGACAGCGGAAGGGGCGGGGCAGGAGTGCGCACGGGCCGGGGCAGGGGGGTGTGATCAGGCCACCGTTCCGTCACCCGAAAGGCTCAGCACCCCCTAGAGTGTGCGCGTGACCGAGCAGAACCCCGAACTCGTCGCCGGCCGCTACCGGCTCGTCGAACGCATTGGCCAAGGCGGGATGGGCCGGGTCTGGCGCGGCCTCGACCAGCAGCTCTTCGGGCGCGAGGTCGCCGTCAAGGAGATCCTGTTCCCGCCGGGGATGGACGAGGAGGACCGCGCCACGCTGCTCAGGCGGTTCACCGGCGAGGCCCGTGCAGCGGTCACTCTCAGCCACCCCGGCATCATCACGATCCACGACATCGCGGAGCACCACGGCGCCCCCGTGATCGTCATGGAGTTCATCCGCGGGCAGTCCCTGGCCGCCGCCATCCGCGGGCAGGGGCGGCTGCCCGTGCGCCGGGTGGCCGAGATCGGCGCGGCCTTGCTCGACGCGCTCACCGAGGCGCACGCGGCGCGGATCGTGCACCGCGACATCAAGCCGGACAACGTGCTGCTCGCCAAGGACCGGGTCGTCCTGACCGACTTCGGCATCGCGCACCTCGCGGACGCCACCACCAAGCTGAGCCACAGCGGCATCGTCATCGGCACCCCGCAGTACATGCCGCCGGAGCAGCTGGAGGGCAGGCGGCCGACCCCGGCCAACGACCTGTGGGCCCTCGGCGCCACGCTCTACCACGCGGTGGAGGGGCGGCCGCCGTTCGAGGCGGAGGGGCTGCACGCCCTGGCCGTGGCCGTCTTCACCCGGCCGCACCGGCCGCCGGTCCATGCCGGGCCGCTCGCGCCCGTGCTGGAGGCGCTGCTCACGAAGGACCCGGAGCAGCGGGTGGGTGCGGCCGAGGCGGCGGGGATGCTGGCCTCGGTGCTGCGCTCCCTCCCGGACACGGAGCCGACCCCGCCCGCCTCCCCGGCCTCCCCCTCCTCCCCTGCGTCCTCCGCGCCGTCGGCGCCGTCCGCACCGCAGACGCCCACCGTGCCGGACTCCGGGAGCGCAGGCTCGCCGGCGGACTCCGGTACGCCCGGGAGCGCAGGCTCCCCGGCGGATCCCCGTACGCCCGCACCCGAGCGGCCGACCGGCCCGCCGCAGGGCCCCGATCACGCCCACGCCCCCGGCCCCGCCTCGATCCCGGACCCCGACCCCACCCCCGGCCCCGACCCCACCCCCGCCTCCGGCCCTCCCGCCGACGAGCTCGTCTCCCTCGCCGCGACGGCCCCGGTGCCGGAGGGCGAAGGGCCTGGGCGGGTGCAGGCGCGCGCCCTGACCCGGCGTTCCGTCGTGCTGGGTGCGGCGCTGGCCACGCTCGCGGCCGGTTCCGTGCTGACGTGGGCGCTGTCCGGTGAGGACGGTGAGCCCGGCGGCGGCGGTGCGGCCGGCCACGGCGGCGGGGCCGAGGCGGTCACGGTGGTGATCGGGGTGGACGCGCCGCTCACCGGCGGTCTGTCCGGGATGGGGCTCGGCATCCGGAACTCCGCCGACCTCGCGGCCCGTACCGCGAACGCCAAGGCGTACGTGCCCGGGGTGACGTTCGAGGTCATGGCCCTGGACGACACGGGCGACCCGGCCAAGGGCGGCCCCCACGCCGCCCGTTTCGTCTCCGATGCGAAGGTGCTGGGGGTGGTGGGCCCGCTGACCTCCGGCGTGGCCCGGACCATGGCTCCGGCCCTGGCCCGCGCGGGCCTGGTCATCGTGTCCCCGGCCAACACCGACCCCTCCCTGACCCTGGGCCCCGGCTGGGCCGCGGGCACCAAGGCGCGTCCGTACGGCACGTACTTCCGCACCGTGACCACGGACGTGGACCAGGGGCCGTTCGCCGCGCGCTACCTCCACGCGGAGGCCGGCAAGCGCAAGGTGTTCGTCATCGACGACGGGGGCGCGTACGGCAGCGGGCTCGCCGCCGGTTTCACCGCCGAGTTCGAGCGGCTCGGCGGGATCGTGGCCGGCACGGAGCGCGTCACCGCCGGGCAGCGGACCTTCCCCGGGCTGGCCGCGAAGGTCCGCGCCTCGGGGGCCGACGCCGTCTGGTTCGGCGGCTACTACGACACGGCCGGGCCGCTGTCCGCGCAGCTCAAGCAGGGCGGGGCCGGGGTCCCGCTGATGGGCGGGGACGGGATCTACGACCTGCAGTTCCTCACCTCCGGCCCGAAGGCCGACGGGGACCTCGCCCTGAACATCGGGGTGCCCGCCGAGCACCAGGCGGGCGGGGAGGACTTCCTCGCCCGCTACGGAAAGGCGGGATACCCGGAGCCGGCCGGGTGGTACGGGCCGTACGCCTACGACGCGGCCTGGAGCCTGATCGAGGGCGTGAAGTCCCTGGTGGCGGCCCACGGCGGCACCCTCCCCCGGGACGCCCGGGGGAAGATGGCGCGGGCCGTGGGCGGGTCCGCCTTCGACGGGGTGACCGGGCACGTCTCCTTCGACGAGTACGGCGACACCCGCAATCGGCGGCTGACGGTGTTCACGGTGTCCGGCGGCAGCTGGACCGCGGTGACCAGCGGCCCGGTCAGTCCCTGAAGCCCAGCGCGGGCAGGCCGCGGCGGCGGACCATGAGCTCCGCGATCACGAGGTTGGGCAGCCAGCACAGGAACGGCAGCGGGGCGTAGGCGACCGGTGCGACGGTGGCGGCCGGGTCCGGGCCGTCCGCGAACGGCAGCTGGGCGAGGACGAGTACGCCGTACCAGAGCCGCAGGGTGACGGCGGCGTACGTGAGGGCGAAGTTGCGGATCATCCAGGCCTGGTGGCCAGCCCGGTCCCCGGTGCGGATCGCCCGGTACGCGCGCCAGGCCGTCCAGCCCCAGAGCACGGCCAGGCTGCCGAAGCCGAAGAAGCCGAGCAGGGCCACCGAGCTGAACGCCGACAGCACGAAGGCGGCCGGTGAGCCGACGGCGATGCAGAGGAGGTAGGTGCGGCCGAGGGTGCGGTGGAGCCGTGGGCGGCGGCTGCGCAGCCGGCGGGAGAACTGCCAGGGGCCGAGGGCCAGGCACAGCCCGGCGAAGGCGACGTGCAGGTAGAAGGCGATCCGGACGGGCAGGGCCTGGCCGGCGTAGTCGGCGGCGAGCCCGGCCCCGTCCCGGGCGAGGGATTCGAGGCTGCCCCGGGCGTACTGGCCGACGGAGACGGCGGCGATCGCAAGTGCGGAGAAGGCGACCCACGTCCAGCTCCAGCGGCCCCCGGGGGCCGGTGGGGAGCAGGGCTGCGGGGCCGGGGCGACAGGATCGGTGACGGAGTCGGTGACGGGGTCGGTGACGGGGTCGGTAACGGCCATTCGAACTCCTCGTGTCATGCGAAGCGTTCCAATGTGAGAGGCTCTAACATAACAGCGCGGCCGGGCCGTTGACCCGCTCGGGAAGCCCCTCGCTGCCGAATGCCCGGAACTCACCAGCTGGAACGGTCGGATGGCACGCAAGACCTACCATCACGGCGCCCTGCGCCAGGCGTTGATCGACGGGGCGCGCGAGATCCTCGCCGAGCGGGGGCACGAGCAGTTCAGCCTCAACGAGGTGGCTCGCCGGGCCGGGGTGAGCACGGCCGCGCCCTATCGCCACTTCGAGAACCGCGAGGAGCTGCTCGCGGCCGTGGCCGAGGAGGGGTATGCCACCCTGCACGCCCGCCTCGAAGCGGCCGCGGCCGCCGAGGAGGACGTACGCGGGCGGCTGCTGGGCCTGGGCGGCGCGTACGTGCGCTTCGCGCACGACCATCCCGACCTGTTCGTGACCATGTTCCGGGGCCGGCCGCTGGAGAGCACCCTCGGGCTGGACTCGTTCGACGTGCTGGTGCGGGCGGTGGCGGACGCCCAGGGGGCGGGCCTGGTCTCCGCGAGGGTGCCGGCGGAGCTGATGGCCCGGTCCGTCTGGGCCGCGGTGCACGGCCTGGCCTCGCTGAGCCTGCGCGGCCCGCACGCCCGCTTCCGCCTGACCGGCGCGCCGGAGGAGCTCGCGACGGCCACCCTGTCGGCGCTCCTGGACCTGTAGGGCGGCGGCCGGGTCCGGATGCCCACCTGGGGCCATGGGCGGATGTACGAGAAACCGGACCCGCTGTCCGCGCTGTGGCCGGTCGTGCCATCCGACGCCACCGACTGGCTGACGGAACTGTGCGGTGACGGCGTACTCGGGTTCATGCCCCCGGCGATGCCCGACGCGGTGTGGGTGCTCAACGCCATGTACGAACACGAGCGGGGCCCGTCCGGGATCTCGTACGACGAGTACCGCCGGGCCCGGCTCGCGGACGGGAGCGTGCAGCCGCACGTGGTCGCGGGCATCGACCTCGACGCGGTGGGCGTGGCCACGGGCGGCGGACTGGGCCGGGCCCGGCACCCTGGCCCCGGCTGGCGGCGGCTGCGCTGGGCCGAACTCGCCCGCCGGACCGGCGACCCGGTCGTGCCCGAGGGGCTGCTGCCCTCCCACCGGTGCTTTCCCTCGGTCAGGAAGGACGGCAGCCGGCCGCTGGGCATGAGCCCGCCGACCGAAGGCAGCCTGGACCGCGAGACCTGGAACCGGCTGACCGCCGTCCTCGCCGAGCACAGCAGCCGGGGCCCGGACACCCGCTGCCTGGCCTACTCCACCCCGCTGATGCTGCCGGACCCGGACTTCGACCGCCTGCACGTGCGCGCGGGCCGGCTCGGCGACGCAGAGGTCCTCTACGACCGGTCCGAAGCGGACTACAGCCCTTCCAACCTCTGGGCCGAGGACCGGTCGTGGGTGCTGTGCACCGACTACGACCTGTGGGGGACCAAGGTCGCCGGCCCTCCGACCCTCGTCGAGGCGCTGCTGCACGACCCGGAGATCGAGGCGGTCCGGCTGCCCTGGGCGCACTGAGCCGGTCCCTTCGTGCGGGATGCCGGGCGTCGGGACCCTCAGGGGCGGCAGGCGGGACGGGTGCGGAGCCAGTGGGCGGCGGCCGGGAGGGCGCGGGCCTCGTCCGTCTGCTCGTCGGGGGTCAGCGGGCCCGGGTGGACCCGGCCGGTACGGTCCGCCTCGCGGGCGCCGGCCAGGACCAGCACGGCCCCGTCGGGGAGGCGGTGCGCCTCGTTCGCCGTGGTCAGCCCGTGGGTGGGCTCGCCGAAGGAGCGGGTGTCCGGGCGGCCGCGGAACGCGATGGCCGCCGCCTCCGCGGCACTGGCCGTACGGTCGCTCGTCAGCACGGCGACCGGCGGCGCGGGGCGGGGCAGCGGCTGCGCCGGACCCCAGGCGCGCAGCTGCCCGGCCGGGGAGCCCTGGCGCACGACCCACGGCGTGCGCGTGCCGTCGGGCTCCACGAAGGCCCCGGCCGTGCCGTCGCCGAGGACCGCGCCGACGGCTCCGAGCAGCGGGAACATGTCCCCGCCCGGGTTCGAGCGCAGGTCGATCACCCATCCGCAGGCGCCCTGCGCCGCCGCCTTCGCCACCGCCGCCCGGCCCGTGCGCACGTACTGCGCGCCGGCCGCCTCGTTCGGCACGGACGGCAGGGTGACGTGGGCGATGCGGCCCGGCAGCAGCTCGACGGCGGGCGGCTCCGCGGCGGTCGCTGCGGTCTCCTCCTCGGCCTGTCCGGGGTCGAGGAACGCGCTGTGCCCGTCCCCCAGTTCGCGCAGCGCCTCGCGGATCGCCGGGTGGGTCTGCGCGGGCGTCCGCGCCCGGTCCCGCTCCGCACGCCGGAACGCAGCCGCCCGTACGGCGTTCCAATCGGCCTCGTGGCGCAGCAGCGAGTTCCGCTCGATCACGCCGAGGGCGCCCTCCAGGTAGGCCCGGGCCCCGTCGCCCACGCCGGCCGTGCTCCCCGCGTGCTCCTCGGGCGGTCCGGCACACCCCGCCGCCGCGAGCAGCAGCCCTGCGACCGCCGCCACCGCGGCCCGCTTCCCCAGCGCCCTGCGCACCGGCGCCCCTCCCTCGATCGTCGTGCCCCGACCCCGACCCGGCCGGTCAACAGGGCCGGGCGGAGGTCTGCTTACCGGAGGGTAGCTATATTTTCCCTCGACCGGCCCGGTCCACCGGAGAAGCGGTGCACGGGTCTCGACAAGGGGAACGCATCATGACGATGACTCACCGCCGGGGCAGGCCGCTGCTCGCGGCGCTGTCGGCAGGCATCACCACGACCGCCCTCGTGGCCGGGCTCGCGACGGCGGCGGGGGCCGCCCCGCTCCCGGCGCCTGCCGCCAGGACGGCCGGGGCGGCCAAGACGGCCGGGACGGCCACGGTGTCCGGGGCGGCCGAGGGCTCCGCGGCGGCTGCTGCGTCCCGGGCGGCCGGGGCCTCCGTACTGCCCGGGCCCGCGAAGCCCGTCAAGCCGAAGCCGGGGGGCGGCGGCATACCGCCGGTCCAGTACTTCGGCACCATCAACAGCCTCGGGCAGAACGCCGAGCACGAGCGGATCACCCGCGCGGCCCTCGCCTGCGCCCCCGGCACCGCCCCGGGCGCGGCCGGGCTCTGCTTCCAGCCCGCCTCCATCCGCCAGCTGGCCGGGGCCAACGGCACCACGGGGGCCATCGGCGCCCCGGACATGGACGAGATCTTCACGGAGGCGGCGCACTGCGACGGGGCCGACCACCTCGATGCGCCCGGCTACCCCCGTACCCGGGCGCAGGCCACCGCCGTGCTCCAGGCCTGCATCGCGCACCTGAAGACCCAGTTCAACCGCGGGGTGGACCGGGCGGACGCGCTCGTGAACACCGCGGGCGCCGTGAGCGCCTCCGGCACCGACCTCGGCTCCGACTGCACCTTCGTGCTGGGCGTCGCGGGCCGCGCCAAGTGCAACGCCATCGAGGGCTTCGGCCGGGCGCTGCACGGCACCGAGGACTTCTACTCGCACTCGAACTGGGCCGACCGGTCCGACAGCCGCTCCGCGATCGGCGTCACCAACCCGCCCGGGCTGGCCCGTACCGGTCCGGCGCCCTTCCTGCGGCTGAACGCCGCGGCCCCCTCGGCCGCCGACATCCCCGCCGGGCTCTCGACGGGCTGCTTCAGCATCAACCCGTGGGGCTGCGGCGGCCGCATCACCCACGGCGTCCTGAACAAGGACAACGGCACCATCGACCCCGCCACCGGCGCGACCTCCTCCCCCACCACCGCCCGGGGGAAGATCGCGGACAACTTCAATGCCGCCGTGCAGGCCGCCATCGCCGACACCCGCGCGCAGTGGGCCGGTTTCCGCAGCGCCCTCATCGCGCGCTACGGCGCCGAGCGCGGGCAGCGCATGGCGTGCGCGATGACCCAGGACGACCCGGTGCGCGACTGCCGCTGAGGCGCCGCCGGGACGGAGTCCTTCCGGAAGCCCGCATGACCAAGGTCCGGGGCGCTAGCGTGGTGCTCTCCACGACCGGGGGCGGGTGGGCCACATGGGCGGGACGGACCGGATGCAGGGCCGCGTACGGAGGACCGCGCGGGCGGGCCGGGCGCGGACGGGCCGGGCACGCGCGTGCCGGGCGCGCGCCGCGGCCGTACGCGGACTGCTGGCCATGGCGCTGGTCTTCGCCGGCGGGAGCGGGGTGCACGCTGCCGCCGGCGGAGGCGTGGGGGCGGGCGCGGGCGGCGGAGGCGTACGGGCGAGCGCCGACGGCGCCGACCAGATCGCGTACAACTCCTACGGGAACTACCCGCACCACGACGCCGTGCCCGTCGGGGACCCCGCCCTCGGTGACTTCGAGAAGAACGGCAGCGTCAACAGCCCCGCCGGCTACGGCTACCGCAACTGCACCGACTACGCCTGGTGGCGGGCCCTCCAGGAGTTCGGCACGGACGTCCGGGGCTGGCACGACGCCGGGGACTGGGACACGGGGGCGCTCGCCGCCGGCTACCGGGTGGACCGCGCCCCCGAGGTGGGCGACCTCGCGCAGTGGGAGCCGACGAGCGCCACCGGGCCGGGCCGGTTCGGGCACGTGGCCTTCGTGGAGAAGGTCCGGCCCGACGGCGGCGTGGAGGTCGCCGAGTACAACAAGGAGTCGGACGGCGAGTTCCAGCGCCGCACCGTGCTCCCCACGGGCACCGGCCGGTTCCGCATGCCCGAGCACTTCATCGACCTCAACGGTCCCAACACCCGGGCGTTCCGCCTCAGGCTCTTCGCCGACGGCACCCCCGCCCCGCGCTCCGCGGACGAGCAGGCCGCCTTCGACCGGCACAACGCGGCGGTGGCCACGGCCCGCGCGTACCAGCAGCTCTTCGAGGAGATCCCCGACGGGCGGTCCGTCCGCGGGGACAACGGCGCCTGGTACCTGCGCCGGGGCGGCACCCTCCAGTGGGTGGTGACCGGTGATGCCGCCGCCCGCGCCATCGGCCTGGACGCGAAACGGTTCGGGGCCGGCCGGCACTACACCGAGGCGATGATCCACACCAAGGAGGAGGGCTACACCTACCCGTACACCCAGCGGGACAAGGACAGCGCCGCCGGCCTCTTCGGCAGCCGGGTCGGCACCCCCGTGGGCGCCGCCGAGATGGACCGGGCCGCCCGGAGCCTCGGCTTCGACCGGGCCGTGCTGCTGCTCGCGCAGGGCGCGAAAGGCTGGCGGTTCGTCAAGAAGGACAAGCAGTACTCCGTGAACATGGACCTGGTCGCGATGGCGGTCGCCCGCCGCACCGACGTGTTCGCGTACCCCACCGACTGGCGGGGTCCCACGAGCTGGCGGGCGTACACCTTCAAAGCCCGTACGCAGCGGGCCGCGTACTTCGCGCTCCCGTTCGGCGACCTCCCGCTCGCGTCCCACCTGCGGGTCTCCGACCTGCCGGCGTACGGCAAACGCCTGGAGTACCTGTACGCGGCCCCCGCCGGGGCGCCCTGCACGGTCCCGGGCACGCTCTGCACCTGGGGCAGCAACTCGCCGCTGCGCCACGTGGTCGGGGCCCCGTTCCGGGCGGGCACCGTCGCGGGCCCCGAGCGGGTCGTGGCCGTCAGCGGCAGTTCGATGCGCAACGGGTACGCCCTCACCGCGCAGGGCACCCTGTGGGCCTGGGGGCACAGCGTCAACGGGCAGCTGGGCAACGGCACGCACGCGCGCAACACGGTGGTGACGGTACCGGTGAAGGCGCGGATCGACCGGGTCACCGCGGTGGCCTCCGGCCAGGACGTGACGCTGGCGCTGCGCGCGGACGGCACCGTCTGGTCCTGGGGGTTCAACCACAACGGGGAGCTGGGCCTCGGACAGCCGCCGCACGACGAGGTCGTGGACGTGCCGACCCGCATCCCGGGCCTGAGCCGCATCGTGCAGGTGGCCGTCGGCGGGATGAACGGCTACGCGCTCGACGCCGACGGCCGGGTCTGGGCCTGGGGCGACGCCCTGCGCGGGCGGCTCGCGAACGGCAAGGACGGCACGGGCCGCACCGACGACGCGTACGCCCCGGTCCGCGTGGAGGCCCTCACCGGTGTGCGCGCCATCGCGGCGAGCGCCATGAACGGTTTCGCCCTGCGCACGGACGGCACGGTGTGGGCCTGGGGCGAGGGCGACAAGTACGGCGGGGCGCTCGGCAGCGGCACCGACCGCGAGGTGGCGCTCCTCCCCGCCAAGGTCAAGGGGCTGACCGGGGTGAAGGCCATCGCCTCCTCCCTCGGGCTGGCCGGCTACGCCCTGCGGGAGGACGGCCGGGTGTGGGCGTGGGGTTGGAACCAGAGCGGGGAGCTGGGGCGCGGCACCAGCGGATCGGCGGACGGTCCCGGCCAGGGGCACAGCAGCACGGCCGCCCCGGTGAAGAACCTCACCGGGGTGACCTCCATCGGCTCCGGCTACGGCAACGGTTACGCGGTGCGCGCCGACGGGTCGGTGTGGGCGTGGGGCGACAACGGCGGCGGCGAACTCGGCCAGCGCTGGCACGACTGGTGGAACCCGGCCCCCCAGCCGGGCACCCTCACCCTGAGCCCCGTGCCCCTGCGCGTCCCGGGCGTGCGGACCACCCGCCCCGTTCTGGGCGGGGGCGGCGCGGGCTACGCGGTCTCCGGCTGACGGGCCTTCCGGCTGCTCCGCCGACGGGCCTTCCGGCCGTCCGGAAGGCTCGCCGGCCCGGGCGCCGGCCCGGGTTCACCCGTCCACGATCTCGACCCCTGCGGCGAGCATCCTGGCGATGATCTGCTCGGCGAGCGCCTCGTGACAGACCGCCACCTCCATCGGCCGCTCGCCCTTCAGGACGAGCACGTACCCGCTCCCGGCCCGCTCCAGCTGCCACGCGTCGAGTCCCGTGGTCCACATGTCCGCGTAGTCGTCGAGCACCGGCTCCCGCTCCGCGGGTCCGTCCGGCGTCATCCGTCCGCCCTCCTCCCCGTCCCGGGACGCGGGGCCCCCGCCCGCTCCGGCCCGGCGACCGGCACCGGGCGACGGCCCGGGCACCCGCCGATTCTCCCCGCCCGCACCGGACCGGTGCAACGTCCCCGGGGTGCACGTGAGGCCGTACCGGCGGGTGTTCCGGTGGGTGTTCCGGTACGGCCTCACGGGCGGGGTCACGGGGTGCTGGACGTGCCCGTCGCGGGCCGGGACGCGACCAGGACGCCGATCTTGTCGATCCGGTGCTCGGGGTTGCCCTGGGCGTCCCGCCAGAAGTTGCCCTCCGCGTGGTCCTCGGGAGTGGCGCAGGTGGAGATCGTGATCATGGCCCGGGTGGGTACGGCCCCCGGCTCGCCGGGGACCGCGGCCCGCTGCTCGGCGAGGGAGCGCTCCGACCGGAAGGAGGTCTTCCGCGTCTGGGTGATCCGGTACTCGTACACCGTGCCGTCCACGCGGACGAAGACCGAGTCGCCGGGGTCCAGGGCGGGCAGCTCGCGCAGGGGGCCGCCGGCGGACAGCCGGTGCGCCGTGACCAGGTAGTTGCCGATCCGGCCCGGTGCCGTACCACCCTGCTCGCCGTACGGGCTGGCGGCGAGGCCCCGGTCCTGGATGCGGGTGCCGGCCGGGTCGTCGGTGGTCCCCTCGTACGGCAGGACCCGCAGCCCCTTCAGGCCGATGCCGGGGATGTCCAGCACGGCGGGGCGGGTGCGCGCGGCGGCGGACGGTCCGGTCCGCGGTGCGGGTGCGGCGGAGGGCGTGGCGGCCGCGGCCACCGCTGCGGCGGCGGTGGCGCGGGGCGGGGCCGCGGCGGCTGCGGCGGCTGCGGCCGGGGCCGCCGCCTGGCGCGGCGCGGCGGCCGCGGCGGGCCCGGCCCCGTGGGGAGCCCCGCTCGCCGCGTCGGCCGCGCTGGCACAGCCGGTCAGGGCGGCCGCCAGGGCGGTGGCGGCGAGCACGGCGGGAAGGGTTCGGTGACGCGGCATGGGGGCTTCCAGGTTGTCGCCGGGCGGTGGCGCCGCGGGGGTGTGAAGGTCACCCCGTAACGGGCGAAAAACGACGGTATCCGAGGCTCCGTTTCCGGAGAAGGGCTCCTGCACGTGACGTGGGCCATGGGCTCCGGGGCGGGCCGCAGCGCGGGCGGCGGCCTCCAGGGGCCGGCGTCAGTCGCCGTTCGCGGAGAAGTGCTGGTAGTCCGGGGCGGACCAGCGGGCACCCCAGTACCAGCCGACCTCCGCGAAGGCCCTGGTCACGGCGTCCCCCGGCCGGATCATGCCGGGGGCGGCCCGGTCCCGGTCCAGGTAGGGCAGGCCGTTCGGCGGGTGGCACCTGCCGTGGCGGTCCACGTACGGGTTCTCGACGGGGTTGATGTCCACGGCATCGCCCCAGGAGTGCCGGGACGGGCGCCGGAGGTCTCCGGTGACCTTGCGGCAGTTGAACGCGGAGGTGTTGTCGTCGGCCATCGACCTCGTGTCGCTGCCGCCGTAGGCGGCCGTGACACGCATCCTGCGGATCGGGAAGCGGGCTTCGAAGGCCTTCCCGAAGACGTGGAGCAGGGGGGCGACCGCATCGCGGTGGACGATCAGCTCGCCCTGGTGGACGCGGCCGTCGAAGCCCCAGTGGTTCATCCGGACCAGCCGGAGCAGGCGGGGCGGCACCGGGCAGCCGGGCCGGTGGGCGGCGCCCAGCTTTGCCGCCGGCACGGCCGAGACGCGGGCGTCGAGCTCCGCCGTCGGGTGCCCGGCCACGGCCCGGGACACCGGCGCCGCCGCCTCCGGCACCCCACAGGACACCAGCGACACGCAGATCACGGCAGCGGGCAGGGCCACGCGCGCCGGGCGGTACCGCACCCCGCCATCGTAGATCGGCCCGGCCGGGCCCGCCCGGCCGCTGTCAGCCGGCCGCCCCCGGCCGGAGGCTCGCCGCCGATGGCTCTGAGCGACCGCCCTCGGCGGCCGCCTCAGCCGGTCCCCGGACCGGCGAAGCGGATCCGGACCGTCAGGCCGCCCTCCGCGGCGTTCGGTGCCGCCTCCGCCGTCGCGCCGTGGGCGCGGGCGATGGAATCGACGATGGACAGGCCCAGGCCTGCGCCCTCGCCCGGGGCGTGGGTGCGTTCGGACAGGCGGCGGAAGGGCTCGAAGAGCAGGGGGACCACCTCGGCGGGGATCTCGGGGCCCGTGTTCGCCACTTCGATGCCGTCCGGGCCGGTGCGGACCCGGACGGTGCCGTCCGGGCGGTTGTGGCGTACCGCGTTCGCCAGCAGGTTGTGCAGGAGCCGGTCCAGGAGGACCTCGTCGCCGGGGACGGTCAGGGGGCGCAGCTCGGCCGAGACGCTCACCCCCCGCTCCGCCGCCTCGGCCGCCAGGGCGTCCACCGCCCGCCGGGCGGCCTCGTGCACCGCCACCGGCCGCCGTTCCGGCAGGCCCTGGTCGCAGGCGGCGAGCAGCAGCAGGCCGTCGATGGTCCGTTCGCTGTCGTCGGCGACCTCGATCAGCTTGGTGCGGATACGGGCCACCCGCGGCCCGTCCGGTTCGCCCGCGAGCCCGATCTCGGCGGCGGCCCGCTGCACGGCGAGGGCCGTCCGCAGCTCGTGGGCCGCGTTCGCGGCGAACCGCTGCTGCGCCGACACCAGGCGCTCCATGCGCGCGAGCATGTCGTCGAAGGTGTCGGCGAGGTGCTTGAGCTCCCCGGGCGGGCCCGCCAGGGCGATCCGCTCGTGCAGGTTCTCGCCCGACAGGCGGCGGGCCGTGTCGGTGATCACGGAGACCGGCCGGAGCACCCGTCCCGCCATCCACCAGGCGAGGGCCACGGACGCGACGGCGTACGCGGCGAGGACGACGAGCGAGACGGTCAGCAGCCGCTCCAGCGCGGCGCTCTCGGCGGCGCCGCTGAGCGTCCGGGTGAGCGCCAGGCCGCGGCTCGGTCCGGTGGGCAGGGCAGGGGCCGCGGTGGCGGGGGCGGCGGGCTGCCACAGCGGGGAGGCGGACGCGGCCGGCAGGTCCTGGAGCCGCTGCGCGGGCACGGCGGTGGTCACCGCCGTGCTGATCGAGGCGTACAGCCCCTCCTGGACGAGGACGTACACCACGCCCGTGAGCAGCGCCCCGGCGAGCAGCAGCAGTCCGCCGTACAGGGCGGTCAGCCGGGCCCGTTCGCCGCCGGTGGCCCGGCGCAGCGCCGCGGTGACGCGCAGCGCCGCCGCCGGGATGCGCCGGGCCGCCGCGCCCGCCGTCCCGCGGGTGCCCGCGCTCACGAGGCGATCCGGTAGCCCGCGCCCGGCACGGTCTCGACCACCGGCGGATCGCCGAGCTTCGCGCGGAGTTTGCTGAGGGTGACGCGTACGGCGTTGGTGCGGTAGCTGGTGTGCTCCTCCCACACCTGCTCGATGAGGTCCTCCCCGCTGACCACGGCCCCTTCCGCGCGCAGCAGGGCTTCGAGGACCGCGAACTCCTTGCGGGACAACTGGAGGTGCCGGCCCTCGCGGCTGGCCTGGCGGCGGGCGGTGTCCAGGACGATCCCGGCGCGTTCGAGCAGGGGCGGCAGCGCGGGCCGGGCGCGGCGGCCCAGGGCGAGGACACGGGCGAGGAGTTCGTCGTACGCGAAGGGCTTGGTCAGGTAGTCGTCGGCGCCGAGGCCGAGCCCGGCGACGCGGTCCCGTACGGTTCCCGAGGCCGTCAGCATCAGGATCCGGGTCGGCAGCCGCCGGGCGACGACCTGCCGGCAGACCTCGTCCCCGTGCATCCCGGGCAGGTCGCGGTCCAGGACGAGGACGTCGTACTCCGCGAACTCCATCTTCCGCAGGGCCTCGGTGCCGTCGCCCGCCACGTCGACGGCCAGCGCATCGCGGCGCAGCCCTTCGGCGATCATCTCTGCGAGGAACGCCTCGTCCTCCACCACCAGTACGCGCATGTCCCCTGTGTAGCGGAAGTGACCTTTCGTCTCTGTTAACCGATCCGCTGAGGGAAACGAAACACCGCCTCCCCGCACGCTGGCCCCCATGACGAACCGACGCATGACGAACCGGCGTACCCGGGAGACCCTCCAGCTCGCGGCCGCCGCCTCGCTCGCCGCCCTCTGCCTGCTCGCCACCGCCTGCACCGCCGGCGGCGGGAGCGGGACGGGCGGATCGGGCACCGGCGGCAAGAGCGTGAGCGAGGAGGGCAAGAAGGCGGATCAGGCGCTGGAGCACCGCAAGTGCCTGCGCGCACACGGGCTGGACGTGCCGGAGCCCAAGCCCGGCGAGGAGGGCGTCGGGCTGACCATCGGCGGTGACGGCGTCTCCAAGGAGAAGATGGAGAAGGCGTTCAAGGCCTGCCGGGACAAGGGCGGGGCCGGCGCGGGCAAGGAGCTCACCCAGGCCGACAAGGACAAGATGGTCCGGTACGCGCAGTGCATGCGCAAGAACGGGTACGACATGCCCGACCCGACCTTCGGCGAAGGCGGCATGACGGCGGCGCGGCCGATACCCCAGGGCGCCGAGATGAAGAAGTTCGAGAAGGCCAACAAGGCCTGCGAGAGCGTGTCGCGGTGAAGCGGCGCACCCTCGTGGCCGCCCTCGCCGCGGTGGCCGCGGTCGCGGGCGGCGGCGCGGCCGTCACCGCGCTGCGCCCGGCGGACGCACCGCAGCAGGCGGCCCGTCCCGGGCTGCCGCCGGCCACGGTCCCGCTGACCCGCGCGGACCTCAGCGACAGCTCGCAGCAGGACGGCACCCTCGGCCACCTCGGCGAACGGAAGATCAACGCGGGCCCGTCCGGGACCCTCACGTGGGTGGCCCCGGGCGGCTCCACGGTCTCCCGGGACCAGCGCCTGTACGAGGTGAACGGGGAGCCCGTCCGGCTGATGTACGGGGACGAGCCGATGTACCGGACGCTCAAGCCGGGCGCGAAGGGCAAGGACGTGCGGCAGCTGGAGGAGAACCTGGCCGCCCTCGGACACACCGGCTTCACGGTGGACGAGGAGTACACGGAGAAGACGGCGGAGGCCGTGAAGCGCTGGCAGAAGTCCCACGGGGCGAAGCGGACCGGCACCGTCGGCCCCGAGGCCGTCGCCTTCGCCGGCAGCGCGGTCCGCGTCAAGGAGGCGGGCGCCGCGCCGGGCGACCAGGTCGCCCCCGGTCGGCCGGTGCTGACCGTGACGGGCTCCGAGCGGGTCGTACGGTTCAAGATCCCGGTCGCGGACGCCGGCACGGCCAAGCTCGGCACCCGCGTCTTCGTCCGGCTCCCGGACGGGTCCCGGCAGCCGGGGAAGGTCTCCTCGGTGGGGCGGACCGCGTCGGCGGGCCAGGACCCGCAGGACCGGACCCCGAAGATCGAGGTCACGGTCTCCTTCGACAAGCCCGGGCAGGTGTCGGGCATCGACCAGTCCCCGGTCACGGTGGAGCTGACCGGGGAGACGCGCAGGAACGTGCTCTCGGTGCCCGTCAACGCGCTGCTGGCGCTGCCCGCCGGCGGTTTCGGCATCCAGGTCGTGGAGAACGGCCGGGCCCGGGACGTGAAGGTGGAGCTCGGCATGTTCGGCCAGGGCCGGGTGGAGGTCACGGGCAGCGGGCTGCGCGAGGGCATGCGGATCGGGGTGCCGGCGCCATGAGCACGGTCGTACGGCTCTGCGGGGTCACCAAGGAGTACGCGGGCGGGGTGCGCGCGCTCGACGGGGTGGACCTGACGGTCGCCGAGGGCGAACTCCTCGGCATCGTGGGCCCGTCCGGGTCGGGGAAGTCCACGCTGCTGCACATCGTCGGCACCCTCGACCGGCCCAGTTCCGGCACGGTCGAGATCGCGGGGCACGAGGTGGCCGCCCTGTCCGACCGGCGGCTGTCGGCGCTGCGCGCCCGCCACATCGGCTTCGTCTTCCAGGCCTTCCACCTGGTGCCGGGGGTGAGCGCGGTGGAGAACGTGGCCGAAGGGCTGCTGTACTCCGGGCTGTCCCGGGCCCGGCGGCGGTCGATGGCCGCCGAGGCCCTCGCCCGGGTGGGGCTCGGCGACCGGATGGAGCACCGGCCGCACGAGCTGTCCGGCGGGCAGAAGCAGCGGGTCGCAATCGCCCGCGCGGTCGTCGGCGAGCCGGATCTGCTGCTCGCCGACGAGCCGACGGGGGCGCTGGACTCGGCGTCCGGCGAGGCGGTGATGGAACTCCTGCACGAGCTGAACGCGCAGGGCACCACGATCGCGGTGATCACCCACGACACGGGGATCGCGGAACGGCTGCCCCGCCAGGTGCGGATCCGCGACGGGCGGCTGACGCCGGTCGCGGGGGCGGGGGCCGACGCGCGGGCGGGGGCCCGGGCCGGCGCGGGGGCCGACACGGCGGCCGGGGCCCGGGCCGGCGCGGGACCCGGGGACGGAACCCCCGTCCCGTCCGGAAAGGAGGCCCTCTGATGGCCCGTACGCGCAGGGGCCTCAAGGCCGCCCGGCTCACCCCACGGGACGTGCTGCACGTGGGCTCGGCCGGGCTGCGCAGCAGGCCCGTACGGGTGGTGCTGTCGGCGCTCGGCATCGCCATCGGCATCGCGTCCATGATCGCCGTGGTGGGCATCTCCGCGTCCAGCCAGGCGCAGCTGATCCGGCAGCTCGACGCGCTGGGCACGAACATGCTGGTGGCCAAGCCGGGCGAGGGCATGTTCAGCGGGGAGGAGGTCCGGCTGCCCAAGGAGGCGGTCGGGATGGTGGGCCGGATCCCGGGGGTCGAGGGGGTCGGCGCCACCGGCGAGCTGCGGCACTCGGTACGGCGTTCCGAGAAGATCCCCGAAGGCGAGACCGGCGGGATCGCGGTGAAGGCCGCGACCGAGGGGCTGCTCGGCGTGCTGCGCGGCACGATCGGCACCGGGACCTGGCTGAACGCGGCCAACGGCCGCTACCCCTCCGTGGTCCTCGGGCACGTGGCGGCGGAGCGGCTCGGGATCACCGAGCCGGGCCGTCAGGTCTGGATCGGCGACCGGTACTTCACCGTCGTCGGCATCCTCGGTCCGCTGCCCCTGGCGCCCGAGGTCGAGCGCTCCGCCCTGGTGGGCTGGCGGGCCGCGCAGGACCTGCTGGGCTTCGACGGGCACCCGACGGCGGTGTACGAGCGGTCCGCGGACGCGTCCGTGGCCACCGTACGCAAGCTCCTCGCCCCGACGATCGACCCGCAGAACCCGCAGAACGTCCAGGTGGGGGACCCGTCCGCGGCCCTCCAGGCCAAGGCGGCCACGGAGGGCGCGTTCTCCGCGCTGCTCCTGGGCCTCGGCGGGATCGCCCTGCTGGTCGGCGGGGTGGGCGTGGCCAACACGATGATCATCTCGGTGCTGGAGCGCCGTCACGAGATCGGCCTGCGGCGCTCCCTGGGGGCGACCCGGGGGCAGATCAGGATCCAGTTCGTCACGGAGTCCCTGATGCTGTCCGGTCTCGGCGGCCTCGCGGGGGTGGCCCTGGGCGGCGCGGTGACGGGCGTGTACGCCGCGGCGGGCGGGCTGCCGTGGGTGGTGCCGCCGTGGGCGGTGGCCGGCGGCTTCGGGGCCACGCTGCTGATCGGCACGGTTGCCGGGCTCTATCCGGCCGTACGGGCCTCCCGGCTGTCTCCGACGCTGGCGCTGGGGGCGGCGTAGGGCGGGCCGCGCGGCGGGCACTGGGCGGGGTGGGGCGGCGGCCCGGCCCCGCCCGTCGTCCGTACGGGCTGTCCGCGCGCCCGTACGGATCAGGCCGGGAGGTCGGCGGCAGGTGTGCGTGGTCGGCTGGGCTCGGCCGGTTGCCGTCCGCGGTCCGCCGACGGCCGGCCCCACCGATGAGAAGGAGTCCTCATGTCCCGTCGTCATGTCCCGGCAGCCCTCGGCCTCGTGGCGGGTGCGCTGGTCGCGCTCCCCGCCCCCGCTGCGCACGCCGCCACCGTGCAGGTCCGGTGCTCGGTGCCGGACCTCGTGGCCGCCATCCGCACCGCGAACGGCACACCGGGACCGGACACGCTGCGGCTGGCCCGCTCGTGCACGTACAGGCTGACGGCGCCCGATCCCTCGCAGCCGGGCACCGGCCTGCCGGTGATCACCAGTGAGATCACCATCGACGGGCGGGGGGCCACGATCAGGAGGGACGGGCGCGGCAAGAACGTGCCGAAGTTCCGCATCCTCTACGTCGACGGGCCGGGCAGCCTCACCCTCACCCGCACGACGGTCAGCGGCGGCCACGCCACGGACTGCCCGGCCTTCCCCGACCAGCCGGGCGTGGCCTGCGGCGGCGGCATCTCCAGCAAGGGAACCTTGCGGGTGAGCCACAGCCGGTTCACCGGCAACACGTCCGAGTCCGCGGCGTTCGCCCAGGGCGGGGGCATCGACAACGCCGGCACCGGGACCGTGACCCAGACCGAGGTGAGCGGCAACCGCGTGGTCTACGACGGGGGCAACACCGGCGGCAGCGCCGCGGGCGCCGGCATCGCGCACGACGGCCCGCTGAAGCTCACGCGCTCCCGGGTGACCGGCAACACCGCGACCGTCACCGCCGACACCCAGAGCGTGGCCTTCGGGGCCGGCATCATCAGCTTCGCCCCCGTGACCATCGAGCACACCGTGTTCGCGAAGAACCGCGCCTACGCCCCGGGCGGCATCGCCCGCGCCGCGGTCGCCAACGGCGTTCCGGCACCGGGCCGGATGACCGTGACCGGCGGGGCCATCAACGACAACACCTCGCACGCACCGCGCGGCGCCGCCCAGGGCGGAGCCATCGCGAACAACGCCGTGATGACGGTGACCGACGTGAAGATCAGCGGCAACCGCGTGGTCGCCGAGCACGGCACCGCGCGCGGGGCCGGCGTCCGGATGGGCCCCTTCGGCACGCTGGAGCTGACCGACAGCCGCATCACCGGCAACAGCGCCGACGCCCCGAACGGCACGGCCCAGGGCGGCGGGATCGACAACCCCGACGGCGGGGTCCTGACGGCCAGGCGCAACGAGATCCTCCGCAACACCGTCGCGGCGAAGGGCGGCACCGCCCAGGGCGGCGGCCTCTACCAGGGCGGCGGCACCACGGGCCAGGGCAGCAGCACCCTGGAGCGCAACACCATCGCCCACAACAAGGCGGGCGACGGCGGCGGCATCTACAAGGCCTCGGGCCTCCTCACGCTGGCCGGCGACGTGATCCGGGACAACCGGCCGAACAACTGCAGCCCGGCCGGTGCGGTACCGGGCTGCACGGGCTGACCGGGCCCCCGTCCGGCGCGGCCGGCCAGGCGGCCATCGCCCGCGTGATGGCCCCGCCGGCACGGCGGTCGCAGCCCTCGAAGCAGGGCAGGGCGTTGGCTTCGGGGAAGTACCACCCACCGGTGGCCCGGTCGATCTCGAAGTCCACTCCGCGGAGGGGATCCCGGTGTGGGCGGTCAGGCGGGCGCAGCCCTCGGCCACGGAGTCCGGAAGGTCGAGGGGCCGGTAGTCGTTGACGCCGGTCACGGTGCGGTAATCGAGCTCGGACGAGTGGATCGCCCCCCGAACGCCTCCCCGCCGACCGTGTGGACCCGTACGTCCGGCCCGTCGATCCGCTCCTGGAACAGCACCGGGACCCGGTTCGGCCGGTGCAGCGGCGCCTCGTGGCCCGGCTCGTACGCGCGGGCGAAGGTCTCGACCGCGGACGCGCCCTTGAAGACCGCGCCCCGCGCGCGGCCCGCACGACCGGTCGCGGCATGCGGGACGCCGGTGCGCCACTCGTGGGGCCGGAGGGCGGCACGGGGCGCGAGAACCGGAACGATGCCGGAATTTTGCGCGGGACCCTGGGTAGGCGCGCCGCATGATCGCTTCGCTGCCTCTCGCCGCCGCCGCGTCCCCGAGCCTCTGGCTGATCCTCGCCGGAGTGGTCGTGGCCGCCGTACTGATCGCCGCCTTCTGGTGGGGATCCCACCGCGTCCGGGCCCGCAAGGACCCCGGTGCCCGCCCCGCGGACCAGACCCCGCCCGCCCGGGCCCGCGAGGACTCCTGGCAGACCCCGGACGAGTCCCCCTGACGTGCCGAACCGCCCTCGCACCCGGCCGCCGGGACCGGCCGGGCTTCCCGTCCAGGAGGTACCCCCGTTGACCAGCACCGCCGGTACCGCCGGCACCACCAGCACGGCCGCCGGCTCCGGCAGCCCCCCGAGCCCGGCAGCCTCCGCCCTCGCGCACGGCGCCCCCGCCCCGCGTCTGATCGCGCTGCCGGGCGTGTACCGCCCCCAGTGCGACACCAGACTGCTCGCGCACGCCCTCGCCCGGGAGCCCGTGGGACCCGGTTCCGAGGTCCTGGAGATCGGTACGGGTACCGGTGCCCTCGCCCTGTGCGCGGCGGCGCGGGGGGCGCAGGTCACGGCCGTGGACGTGGCCTGGCCCGCCGTGCTGGCGGCCCGGCTCAACGCCTGGCGGCACCGCCTGCCGCTGCGCGTCCTGCACGGCGATTTCGCCGCCCGCACCCGGGGCCGGCGCTTCGACCTGGTGCTGGCCAACCCGCCGTACGTTCCCAGCCCGGACACCGGGCCACCCACGGGTGCCGCCCGGGCCTGGGACGCCGGACCGGACGGACGGGCGGTGATCGACCGCATCTGCGCGGCCGCCGCGGACGTCCTGCACCCGGGCGGGGTCCTCCTGATGGTCCAGTCGCAGCTGTGCGGGACGGAACGCACCCTCGGCCTGCTGGCCCGCCACGGACTGCGCGGGCAGGTCACGGCGCGCACCCTGACGCCCTGGGGTCCGGTGCTGCGCGCCCGCCGGGCCTGGCTGGAGGAACGCGGTCTGGCGGCGGACGGGGCCGACCGCGAAGAGCTGGTGGTCATCCGTGCCCGCCACCTCTGAGCCGCGCCGCCGGGACACGGAGTTGTGGCCGCCGGAGGACCCCGGGCCGAAGCTGGTGGAGGGTCCCGTGGAGATCGTCCTGGAGGACGGCACGACGGCCCGGTCCGACCGTTTCGTGGTCGCCGTCTGCACCTGCCGCCGCAGCCGCTCGTACCCGTGGTGCGACACCAGCCACCGCCGCCGCTCCCGTACCCGGGCCCCCGACCCGGACCCGGCCCCCCATCCGACCACGACCCCGACCGAGCAGTGAGGGAACCCGTGACCGTCCACCGACCTGCCGCCGCCACCCTGCCCCGCTCCGAGCGGGCCCCGGCCCTGCCGGCGCCGCGCGGCGCCCTGTCGTACGCCGTGGTGGAAGCCCTGCGCACCGGGCGGCCCCCGGCCGGCCCCGACGCCGACGCGGCCGTGGCAGCCGCGGCGGCCGATCCCTGGGGCGAGGACCTGCACCTGGCGCTCTACCTGCTCTACGAGCTCCACTACCGCGGCTTCGAAGGCGTGGAGGACCGCCTCGAATGGGACCCGGATCTGCTGCGGCTGCGCAGCCGGCTGGAGGCGCCCTTCCTCGGCGCGCTGCGCAGCGGCACCGCCGAGGCCCCGGCCACCGTGGCGGAGGCCTTCGCCCCGCTGCTGGTGGAGCCGGTGGACCTGAGCGGCAGCCTCAGCCACCGCCTGGCGACCGAGGGCGAGCTCTGGCAGCTGCGCGAGTACGCGGCCCTGCGCTCGCTCTACCACCTCAAGGAGGCCGACCCCCACGCCTGGGCCCTCCCCCGGCTCACCGGCCGGGCCAAGGCCGCGATGGCGGCCATCGAGTACGACGAGTTCGGGGCGGGGCACCCCGAGGCGGTCCACGCCCGCCTCTTCGCCGAGCTCATGGCCGACCTCGGCCTCGACCCCGGCTACGGCCGCTACCTGGACCGGGCCCCCGCCCCGGCCCTGGCCACCGTCAACCTGATGTCCCTGCTGGGCCTGCACCGGTCCCTGCTCGGCGCGCTGATCGGCCACTTCGCGTGCGTGGAGGTGACCTCCTCGCCCGGCTCGCGGCGGCTGGCGCAGGCCATGCGCCGGTGCGGCGCGGGCCCGGCGGCCGAGCGCTTCTACGCCGAGCACGTGGAAGCCGACGCCGTCCACGAGCAGGTCGTCCGGCACGAGGTGATCGCCGGGCTCCTCGCCGGCCGGCCGGCACTGGAACCGGACGTGGCCTTCGGCTGCGCGGCGACCCTCCTGGTGGAGGACCGCCTCGCCGCCCACCTGCGCACCGCCTGGGACCAGGGCCGGTCCGCCCTGCGCACCCTCCCCTGAGGCGCGGCGGGTACGGGCCGGGCGGCGCGGGGCGCGGGGCTCAGAACCAGTGGAGGCAGTGCGGGGCCCGCTCGGACCGGAAGAGGGCGTCCGCGAGCGCGGCCGCGCCCGGCCGGTGGGCGGTGACGTGCCCGGCCCGGACCAGCCGGCTGGGAGCCGTGCCGCCGAGGTAGACCGAGCCGAGGTCGCCGATGTCCATCGACAGGTCGGGCTCCCGGTCGGTCGGGACGCAGTCCGCCTTGCCGTCGCGTACGGTCAGCAGGTGGCGGCCGTGCTCGCCGAGGAACGGGTCGGTCACGTCGAGGACGAGCTCGCCGTCCGCGGACCAGCCGCGCGAGGTCAGCGCGCGCGGCACGTCCAGGAGCCGCACCCAGAGCCAGTCGGTGACCCCGCCCACTTCCCCGGCGCGGAAGTCCCGGAGCTGCCAGCGCAGCGGGTGCCCGTCCGGGACGTGCCGGAACACGACCTCGTCGACCAGGTCGTGCGCGAGCAGGAACCGCGCGAGCGCCGTGTACACGGCGTCGTCGGTGGTGACGGTCTCGTCCACGGTCAGGGTGCCGGACTCCGAGAGCGCATAGCTGGCGTACCCGTCCGGCACCCCGTCGGCGTCCCGGTGCAGGGCCACGTACCGCGGGGTCCGTGCGACCGGGGGCTGTCCCGCCCCGAGGGTCCACCAGTGGTGCGGCCGGGACAGGGCCCCGGGCTGGGCGCGCCGGTACCGGTCGTAGACCTCTTCCAGGACCTCCCCGCACTCGGACCGGCGCAGCACCTCGACCGAGCCGGTGTCCGCCCCGGTCTCCGCGCCGGTGGCCGCCCGCGGCACGGCGAACTCCCCCCGGCCGCGGGGCACCGTCAGCCGTGAGGTGTAGGTGGCCGGGCCGTAGCCGAACCGGCGGTAGATCAGGGCCTCGGAGGCCAGCAGGACGGACAGGCACGCGCCGCGGTCGCGGAACTCCGCCAGCTGGTGCCGCATCATCGCGGTGAGCACGCCCTGCCGCCGGTGCGAGGGCAGCACCCCGACGGCGGTGACCCCGGGGGCCGGGACGATGGTCTCGCCGGGCAGGGTGAGCTCGAAGGAGTAGGCGCCGGCGGTCCCCACGGGCCGCCCGTCCGCCGCCACCGCCAGCAGGCTCCGGTCCATCTCGTAGGCCGACCAGAACACCCCGCCGCCGTCCTCGGCCGGCGTCTCGGGGAACCGCCCGAACGCCGCGTGCACCGTGTCGACGAAGACCTCCAGGTCCTGGCCGGTCGTGGGACGGATCTCCATTGCTGCCACTGCCTCCCCGTACGCGCGGACACCGCACCCCGCGGCGCCCCGCCACAGTGCAACCGCCCTGCGTCACAGGGTCAAACGAATTACCGCTCCGACGACCGGGCCCCGGGCCGTGGACCCGGGGCCCGGTCGTGCGCTGTGCGGGGACGGATCAGGTCACGGCGCCAGGCGGTAGGCGTTCGTCAGGGTTTCGCGGACGGTGTTGCCGGACGTGTCCTTCAGGTCCACGCGGAAGGTGGCGGCCTTGGCCGCGGCCGGGTGCTTCACCGTCACCGAGCGCGCCCCCGCGGGGTCGGTGGCCACCGCCAGCGCCTTCCAGGTCGCGCCCCCGTCGTACGAGACGCTGACGGTCAGCGCGGCGACCTTGCCGCGCGCGGCGGCCGCCCCGGCCACGTGCAGCGGCACCTTGAGCGTGCCGCCCGCCGGTGCGGTCCCGTCCAGCCGCAGCTGCGGGGAGAGCCGTACGGTGGACAGCGGCAGCCGGGCGGTCCGGTCCGCGGCCGGGCGGGCCGAGGTGAAGGTCCAGGACGCGTTGACCTTCGTGCTGATGGCGGTGACCGAGGCGGGCCGGGTGGCCTCCATGGTCAGGCGGTAGCCCGCGGAGGCGGCCGGGACCTCGGCGCTCAGCCAGCCCGGCGAGGTGTTCGCGGCGATGACGCGGCCGCCGGACTCCAGCCGGCTGTAGCCGTCGGCGACGGCCCCGCCCTCGTGGCCGCTGCCGTCGACGAACATCATGACGCTGGCGTCGAGCCAGTCGCCGGTGCGGGTCGCGCCCTGCTCGAACCCGGCGCCCAGGTCGGGGCCGAGCACACCGGTGTTGAAGTTCAGCACGTACCGCTTGCCCGCCGTGTACGCCACCGGCCCGGCGGAGTGGCTGCTGACCTCGTTGCCCTGCGCGTCGAGCTGCGCCGCGCTCCAGTGCCAGTTCGCGTTGGCGGTGTTGACGTACTGGGTGGCGCTCAGCGGCAGGTTCCCGTCGAGCGGGGCCTGCGAGCCCACGCTGAAGCCGTCGTCCGCGTACGGGGTCGCGTAGACCCGGCCCTTCGCGGTGACGGACGCCCCCACCCCGAGCCGGACCTCGGCGACCTCCGCGCGGGTGACGGCGTGGCTGAGGCCGGTGAACCAGCTGCCGGTGCGGTGGAACGCGAACCGGTAGTCGGTGTTCCGGCCGGCCGTCCCGGGCACCTTCCAGAGGCCCTGGAACTGCGCCTGCATCCCCGGGGAGGCGGCCCCGAGTCCGGCGGTGCTGAACCGCGTCGCGCCGCCGATGGCCCAGGAGGTGCCCACGGACATCGCGGGGGCGTCGTACCCGGCGTTGGCCGAGACCCGCCGGGCCGCCGGATCCGGGGCGGTGACGGCGAACGGCTTGGCCTTGCGGGCGTCCAGGAGGACCGTGGCCTTCCCCGTGACCTTCAGCTGCGGCTGGACGAAGACGGCCGTCCGGTTGTCGCTGCCGGGGCTGAACACCAGGCTCTCCAGCAGGTATTCGCCCTTGGGCAGCCGCTGGACGGTGATCCCGTCGGCGTGGTCGGGGAGGTCGATGCGCTTGAGGCCGTACCGGCCGCGCGCGAGGATCGAGGTGGCGTAGTTCCCGGCCGGCGCACCGTTGTCCGCGATGTGCCGGAAGGCGATGTCGTACGACTCCACCTCGCGGACGGCCACCAGGCCGGTGCGCACCGACTGGTCGCCGCCGGCGGCCAGGACCGTGCCGCCGAACGTGCCGTCCGCCGTGCCCTTGCGGGTGTCGACGGTGACCGTGGTCTGCGCGGTCCCGCCGGCGGGCACGGTGAGCTGGGCGTTCTTCAGGGTGAACATCCCGGCCGGGGCCGGGCGGCCGCCGGGGCCGGTCGCGGCGAGGCTCAGCTTGAGCGTCACGGCCCGGGCGGCGAGGTTGCGGTAGGTGAGCGTCTTGGCGACCGGCTTGTCGTCGCCGTGCGGCCACAGCCGGGTGCCGAAGTCGAGGGTGCCGGGCTCGGAGACGACGGAGGCGGTGCGGGCGCGTACGAGGTCCACCCGGCCGGTGCCCTGCTGGTGCGGGCCGGTCGCGGCGAGCGGCTTCGCGGATCCCGTCAGCAGGGCCTTGATGCGGGCGCCGCTCCAGGTCGGGTGCTGCTGGAGCAGCAGCGCGGCGGAACCGGCGACGTGCGGGGTGGCCATGGACGTGCCCGACATGGTCGTGTACGCGCTGTCCGGGGGCGGGGTGACCTGGGTGCTCCGGGCGGCGGTGATCTCCACCCCCGGGGCGGTGATGTCGGGCTTGGCGAGCCCGGCCGCCGTGGGGCCGCGACCGGAGAAGTCCGCGAGCCGGTCCTGCTTGTCCACGGCGCCGACCGTCAGCGCCGCGGGGGAACTGCCGGGCGAGGCGATGGTGCCGGGCTCGTCCCCGCTGTTGCCGGCGGCCACCACGAACAGGGCCTTGGCCGACAGGCGGGCGACCGCGGCCTCCTTCGGGTCGACGGCGGCCTCGTCGGCGCCGCCGAGGCTCATGCTGACCACCTTCGCGCCCTGGTCGACGGCCCACTGCATGCCGCCGACGATGCCCGAGTCGGTGCCCCAGCCGTCGTCGCCGAGGACCTTGCCGTCGAGCAGCCGGACGCCCGGGGCCACGCCCTTGCGGCGGCCGCCGGACTTCGCTCCCGAGCCGGCGATGGTGGAGGCCACGTGGGTGCCGTGGCCGTGACGGTCCGCGGAGTCCGGCGAGCCGCTGAAGTTCTTCTGGGCGACTTCCAGGCCCTTGAGGTCGGGGTGGGTCTGGTCGATGCCCGTGTCCAGGACCGCGACCTTGACCCCCTTGCCGGTGTAGCCGGCCCGCCACATGGTGGGGGCGCCGATCTGCGGCACGCTCTGCTCCAGGGCGGCGCGCACCTTCCCGTCCAGCCACAGGTGGGCGACGGGTGCCGCGGGGGCTGCCGTGCCGGAGCCCGTACCGGAGTCGGCGGCGGACGCCCGGCGGCCCGTGACCGCCGACCACAGCTCCGCGGTACGGGACTTGGGCGCGGTGAACGCCTCGCCGTCCACGGCGGGCAGCGCGCGCCGGTCGCGGGCGAGCCCGTCGAACGTGCCGCGGAAGGCGGCGAACGCGTCCGGTGCGCCCCGTCCCGCGTCCCTCCGGTGGCCGACGATCAGGGGCAGGGTGCTGCGGTGCGCGTCGTCGTACCCGTCCGCGGCCAGCCGGGCCACGTCGAAGAGCCGCCGGTCGAGGACCCCGGCGCCGAGCAGGGGCAGGGCGTCCTGCGGGATGACGTAGGTGTGCCCGGGCTCGCGCCGGACGGTGAACACGATCCCGTCCCGGCCCCGGGCGCGTTCGATCCGGGCGACGCGGCCGTCGGCGCCGAGGAGCACCTTGTCCCCGGTGACGAGCGTGACGGCCACCGGGGCCTTCGCGGTCTTCGGCGCGGTCTTCGCCGTGGCGTTCGTACGGTGGCTCCCCGGTGCGCCGTCCGGTGCGCCGGAGCGGGCACCGGCCGGGGCCGCCCCCGCGATCAGCGTTCCGGCCACGGCGGCGGCGACCGCCACCGTTCCTGCTTTCGAAATGCGTCCCACGCGCGTTTCCCCCGTCTGTGTGGGCATGCCAAGAGAAGTCGTCCTGTAACACGCACCACGGGGCCGAGCGGTTCTCGGCGTGCTGGCCCAATCACCGCTGAATTCTCGGGAGTTGACGGTCCCGGCCGGAGGTCCGCGGTCCGGTTCCGCGGGCCGCCGGGACCGCCCCGGCCGTCATGATTGGGGGGTCGGCCCGGACTCCCTGCGGTGCTGGAGCCACGTACGGCTGAGGTCGTCCCAGATCTCCTGGTACCGGCCGAAGACCTCACCCAGCCGATCCACCGTCAGCTCCCCGGCAGGCGTGGTGGCCACCAGGAATTCGAGGTCGTCGGCGAGCCGCTGGAAGCGGTGCTGCGCCTCCTCCATCAGGATCCACCGCGAGCGCCAGTTGAAGAACGGCTCGATCGCCCCCAGCAAGGTCACCAGCGCCATGAACGCCAGCGCCAGCCCGGCCCAGGCGTTGAGGTTCTGGAGCCCCAGGATGACGGTGGCCGCCGCGGACAGCACCAGGCCGGCCACCTTGGTCACCGAGGCGCTCCGCACGAACCGCTTCTTGCGGCTGCGGGCGTACGCGTTCCCCTCCCGGATCTTCTCCAGCAGGAGCCCGGCCACCTCCTCCGCACCGAGACCGACACCGAGCCCGAGCTCCGACTGCACTGCGCCCCCACCTTTTCCCTCGCCGACCGGCCGCCTACTCCTGGGCAGACACCGCCCGCACACCCCGCGGTTCCCCACCTTCGGGCGACCCCGGGACCGCACCCGTGGTTTGCTCTGAACATGTCACAGAGTCTCGCGCACGGCAGACCCGATCAGGACGGCCGACGGGACGGACCGAAGGCCGGAGGGGAGGCCGGACGGCGGGACGGACCGCAGGCCGGGCAGCACCTGACCATCCTCGGCCACCGCGCCTGGCCGGTCACGGACGCGATCTCGCTGCACGACGTGACCGCCATCGGGCGCCCGACCTGGTCGCCCGCCGAGCCCGGCATCGCCACCGGGGTGCACCTGATGCGTTCCGGCTACCTGCTGCGCGAGTCGATGGGCCAGTGCGAACTGGTCGACGCCACGAGCGGCACGTTCTCGCACACGGGCCTGGAGGAGCGGTCCGCCTTCCCCGGCAGCGGGAGGGTGCGCTTCACCTTCCTGGCGATGAGCGAGGAGGCGTACGCCCTCCACGTCGCAGGGTCCGACCGCTGGCAGGGCTGGCGGCTGAGCATCGGCCCGGAGCTCGACCTGCGCCACCGCCGCCTGCTGGCCGCCTGCCGCACCACCGACCGGCTGGAACGGGAGGAACGCCTCCTCGACCTCTTCGACGCGCTGCCCCCGCACCCCGGCGACGACGGACCGGGCCCCCGGGTGTCCACCGCGGTCGCGCACTGGCGCCTGGCCACCCAGGTCCGCGAACTCCTCAACAGCCCGGACGCACGTGCGGCCGCGGGGCTGGACGAGCTCGCACGTGCCGTCGGGTCCTCACCCCACCACCTGAGCCGGGTCTTCCGCAGGATCACCGGCCGGACCATCACCGCCTACCGCAACGAGCTCCGGGTCCGCGCGGTCCTCGAAGACCTGGCCGCCGGCGCCGACAGCCTGGCCGACCTCGCCACCCGCCACGGCTTCGCCGACCACTCCCACCTCGTCCGCACCGTCCGCCGCTTCCTGGGCGAAACCCCCTCGATGCTCCGCCGCCAGCTGAGCAGAAATGTTCAAGCGGCCGGGGAGTCCGCCGCCCGAGGATGAGGGGCACGAGGCCGGCCGGCACACGGGGGGCGGGGCGCGGATCGGGCGGACCCCCCGCCCCCACGCCCCGCCCGGGCCGGCCTCTGCGCCCGCACGGCGGGCCCTCACCAAGGAGGAGCAGTCATGAGGAACCTCAGGTCCGGAACTTCGAAGTACGCCCTGGTCGCAGCCGCCTTGACCGCCCTGGCCGTCCCCGCGGTCCTGGTCGGCACGGCCGGCCCGGCGGCCGCGACGGCCGCCTGCGGGACGTCCGGCCCCTACCTGGACGGCGACTCGTTCCGCATGACCGCCGGGGTGGCGGCGAACATGCGCTCCGGTTCCACCACGAGCTGCGGCGTCACCGGCTGGGCCGACAACCAGGACCAGCTCGTCTACTACTGCTGGACCGAGAACTCCAACGGCGCCACCTGGACCTACCTCCGCAACGTGACCGACGGGAAGTACGGCTGGGTGAGCGACCACCTGCTGCCGCACAACGGATCCGACCGGTGGTGCGGCTTCTGACCCACCGCCAGGAGGCGGCCCCGCCCCGGCCGGACCGCCGGGCGGGCCGTCCCGGGGATTCCGGGACGGCCTCCGGTCGGGGCCGTCCCGGCGAAGCACGCGTGCGACCCCCGAACCGCCGCGATCCGGCCCCCTTCGGCGGGGATGGGCCGGAACCCGCCCGTCCAGCCGCACAGGCGTTCTAGCGTGCCCGTCATGACCTCACTCAGGTACGGCAGGGCGTCCCTGGTCGCCCTCGCAGCCGCCCTGCTGCTCGGCCCGCAGACGGCCGCGGCCCAGGGCCCCGCGCATCCCGCGGCCGCCCAGTCCCCCGCACCCTCCCCGCACTCCCCGGCCGGCCCCGCCGGCGGCACCGCCCGGGAGGCGGCGACACCCGACCGGCCCTCCTACGAGGTGGCCCTGCGCACCGACGCCGACGGCTCGCACTGGACCGGGCGGCAGACGGTCTCGTTCCGCAACGCCGCCCGCACCCCGCTGCGTTCGGTGGACGTCCGGCTGTGGGGCAACGGCACCGACCGGTGCGGAGCCCCGGGCCGGCCCTCACCCGTGCGCGTGGCCCGGGTCACCGGCGGCACCCCGCGCCCGCTCACCGTCGGCTGCACCGCGCTGACCGTGGACCTGCCCGCGCCGCTGCCCCGAGGGGCCCGGGCGCGCATCTCCTTCGACCTCGCGATCACCGTCCCGGACCGCGTGCACCGCTTCGGCCGGGACGGCGCGTACCGCTTCCTCGGCAACGCGCTGCCCCTGCTGTCCGTACGCGACCGGCAGGGCCGGCACCTCGATCCGGACGTGGGCTTCGGCGAGAGCTACCACACCCTGGCCGGCGAGTTCCGCGTGCGCCTCGACCACCCCGAGACCCTCGTGGTCCCCGCCACCGGCACCACCACCCGCCGCGCGGGCACGCCCGGCCGCACGGTCACCACCAGCGTGGCGCGCGGGGTCCGGGACTTCGCCTGGGCGGCGGGCCCGTTCCGCTCGAAGCGGGTGACCACCCCCGGCGGGATCCGGCTCAACGCCTACTGGACCGCCACCACGCCCGCCTCGGGCGTCGCCGCCGATCTGCGGCAGGGCACGCGCGCGGTCGACGAGTTCGGCCGGCGGTACGGGCGCTACCCGTACGGCGAGCTCGACCTCGTGATGAGCGACCGCCTCGACGGGCACGGCAGCATGGAGTTCCCGGGGCTCGTGCTGCTGTGGACCGAGCGGGAGGGGTCGGCGGTCGTCCACGAGATCGCCCACCAGTGGTTCTACGGCATCGTCGGCAACGACCAGTTCGCCGCGCCCTGGCTGGACGAGGCCTTCGCCCAGTACGCGAACCAGCTGTACTACCGGGACGACACGGCGGGCTGCTGGCGGGAGCAGGGCCGCTGGCCCAGCGCCACGGCCGCCCTCACCCGCCCCATGTCCTACTACGCGGACGGCCGCCGCAGCGAGTACGGCCGGGTGGTGTACGCCCGCGGCTCCTGCGCCCTGCACGACCTCGAACGCCTCCTGGGCACCCCGGCGATGGCGCGCATGATGCGCGGATACGTACGGGACCACTGGCAGGGCGTGACCACGACCGCCGCGTTCAAGCGCGCGGCGCAGGCGGCGACCGCTCAGGACCTGGGGCCGTTCTGGGCGGAACACCGGATCCGCTGACGGGCTCCCCGAGCGGGCCGGGAACCCGGGGGTCAGGCCGTCAGCGGTCCCCGGCGGTACCGGAGTTCCATGACGGGGACCCCGTCGTACTCCTCGGACTCCTCCGCGCCGTCGGGGGCGTACCCGGCCCGTTCGTAGAAGCGGCGGGCGCGGGCGTTGTCGCGCAGCACCCACAGCGTGACCTCGGCCCGCGGCCCGAGCGCCTCGTGGACGGCCGAGAGGAGGGCCCGGCCGACCCCGGTGCCGACCCGGTCGGGACGCACGTACAACGCGTGCAGCGTGTGCACGGCGCCCGCGCTCACCGGGTCCGGACCGCCCGGGTCCGGACTCGCCGGCTCCGGCCCGTACGCCGCCCAGCCGAGCACCTCGCCGTCCTCGTCCACCGCGACCAGGTCGGTACCCGTGCGGGCCGGGTCGGCGAGGCGTTCGAGGGTGCGGCGGGCGGTGTCCTCCGGGCGCAGCGCGTCGAGGTGCGAAGCGGGCACGATCCCCGCGTACGCCCACTGCCAGCCCCGCACCCGGACCTCCGCCACCGCGGCCACGTCCGCCTCGCCCATCACCCTCACGCGCACCATGCGCCCCACCGTACGGGCGGCGCGGGGGCCGGACCAGGGATTTCCTTCCGGCCCGGGGGATCTCCGCACGGCCCGGCACTCCCTCAGGCCTCCAGGGTGCGGGTGCGACGCACGGGGGACAGCAGCAGCGGCAGCACGGCGCACAGCTCGGCCGCGGCGCCGGTCCACAGGGCCGTCCGCGCGCCGAGGTGCTCGCCCAGCAGCCCGCCGACGAGGGCGCCCACCGGCATGGCCCCCCACACCACGAAGCGGACCGTCGCCGTGACCCGTCCGAGCAGCTCGGGCGGGCACAGCCGCTGCCGCAGCACCACCGCGTTGATCTTGAACGGCATGAACGCCGCCCACCCGAGGCCCTGGAGCGCCACCGCGGCCGCGAACCGCCAGTCGGCCTGGAAGCACGGTACCGCCGCCAGCCACAGCACCCCGCTGAGCAGGACGGACCCGCACATCGCGGGCCCCGCACCGAAGCGGGCGGCCACCCGCGCGGTGAGCAGGCCGCCGAGCAGCCCGCCGGCCGCCTCGGCGGTGAACACGAGGCCGCACCACAGCGGCGACAGGCCCAGCTCCCCGGCGAGCAGCACCATCGTCATGGCCGCGCCCACCGTGCCGCACAGGTTCGAGACCGCCGAGGCGAGGGTGACGGCGCGGAGCAGGCGGTGCCCGAACACGAAGCGCAGACCGGCGGCGATCTCCGCGCGGAGGGCGGGCGCCCCGGCCGTCGGCCCGGCCGGGGAGACAGCCGCAGACGTGACCGCAGACGTGACCGGAGACGTGACCGCAGTAGGGGGCGCAGACGCTTCGGGGCCCGGCCCGCGCCGGGTGTCCGTCCGGCCGGTACGGGAGATCAGCAGTGCGGAGGCCAGGTAGCTGAGCGCGTCGAACGCGAGCGCCACGGGCGCGGCCACCGCGGCGAGCAGCAGCCCGCCCGCGCCGGGGCCGGCCGCCTGGACGAGGCTGCGGGTGCTCTCCAGCCGGACGTTCGCCGCGACCAGCTCCTCTCCGGCCACGAGCCTCGGAAGCGCACTCTGGGCGGCCACGTCGAAGAAGACCGTGCAGAAGGAGAGGCCGAAGGCGACCGCGTACACCTGGGGCAGTGTCAGGACGCCGAGCAGGGCCGCGGCCGGAACGGAGGCGAGCAGGAGGGCCCGACCGAGATCCCCCGCGATCATCACGCGGCGGTGCCGGGAGCGGTCCACCCAGGCGCCGGCGGGCAGGCCGACGAGGAGGAAGGCGAGGTACTCGCAGGTCATCAGCAGACCGGCCTGGAAGGGTCCGGCGTCCAGCGTGCCGATGGCGACCAGCGGCAGGGCCAGCAGGGTCACGGCGGTCCCCGCCTGGCTCACCGTGTCGGCGGCCCACAGGCGGCGGAAATCGGCAGCACCCGGGGCGGGTTCGGCGGTGTTGTCCGCGCCGGCGGCCGGGTGGAGGAGGTGAGAGGTCGTCATGACCCCAGAGATCACCAGCCGCCGGGGCCCCGGACCATTGTTTTAGTCTGGACGAAAAGATCGCGGGACGAGACGGTCGCGGGACGGGAACGCGGCGCGGGGCGGCGCGGGGCGGGGGCAGGGCGGAAGGCGATGGGCGAGGTGCACTTCGGGGTGACGGACCTGGCGAACCTGAGGTTCGCCGTCTCACCCCTCTGGGAAACGGTCGCCGGAGCACGGGCCGTGGCGGATCCGGGCCGGCACGCCGTCCACCTGCCGTGGATCAAACAGGCCCTGGCCGCCGGTGGACCGCCGCCCGCCCCAGGCTTCGGCATCGGCCTGGACCCGGAGACCGTCCCGCCGCCGCGCTGCCCGCTCGCGGAGATCGAAGAGGAACTGGCCGCCGTACCCGGCCTGTTGGGTCGTGCGGTGACGGCACCCGCCGGCCCGGGCGCACCCGACGGGCCCGTCCTGCGCTGGTGGCGGTCGGCGCTACGGCCGCACTGGCCGCGCATCCGTGCCGTACTGGAGGCGGACATCGCGTACCGGACCCGGCAGTTGGCCGAGGACGGCATCGGCGAGGTCTTCGCCCGGCTGCACCCGGCGCTCGCCTGGACCGGCAACCGCCTGGTCTCGGCCGAGCTGCCCGCGGGGGAACTGGTCCTGGGGGGCTCCGGAGTGACCCTCGTGCCCAGCGCTTTCGCCGACCGCTGCCGACTGGTGGCCGGCCGCGGCCCGGTACCGCCGTGCGTGATCTACCCGGCACGGGGGCTGGGCACCCTGTGGGAGCGCGGGAACGGCTCCGGCGAGGGCCTGGCCCGGCTGCTCGGCCGCAGCCGGGCGGGCCTCCTCGCCGAGGTCGCCGCCCCGGCCACCACCACACAGCTGGCGGCCCGCACGGGCCTCAGCCCGGGGGCGGTCTCCCAGCACCTCGCGGTGCTGCGGGACGCGGGCCTGGTCACCGCCCACCGCTACGGCCGCGAGGTGCACTA
The DNA here is from genome assembly GCF_055572195.1 of Streptomyces sp. NPDC030809. Lineage (NCBI taxonomy): Bacteria > Bacillati > Actinomycetota > Actinomycetes > Kitasatosporales > Streptomycetaceae > Streptomyces > Streptomyces sp. NPDC030809. The sequence continues at coordinate 96,037 of NZ_JBVIDV010000015.1, read as the reverse complement.
CAGGGCCGCCGACCTCGGCCGCGCCCTTCTCGGCGACGGGCCGGTCAGAGGCGGCACCACTTCACCGGGGAGAGGTTCTTGACGTAGCGGGCCGCGACCCAGCGCTCGGAGTGGGCGGCCCGGCCCTCGGTGACGTCCTCGTCGTCCATGCCGTTCTCGTCGTCCCGTCCGCGGCCGTCTCCACGGCCGTGGTCGTCCCACCGCCCGTCCTCGTCGCCGCGGCCGCCCGGGCCGAACTCGTCGTCCATGCCGCCGTCGTCGTGGCCGTTCCGCTCCGCGAGCTGGTACCAGAGGTTGTTGCCGCGGACGTCCTCCCCGCGCTCCTTGCACTCGATCGCGAGCTTCTCGTGCGGCTGGACCTTGCCCAGCGAGCGCCCATGGGTGCTCGGCTTGCTGCGTACGGTGAGCGGGCCATGGGAGACGACCACACCGTGGGCGTACCGGCCCCCGTCGTGGTCGTCCGCGACCGCGGTCCCCACTCCGGTCAGGCCGAGCACCAGGCTTCCGGTGGCGAGGGCGAGGACGGTCTTGGCGGGCTTCAGCATGAGCCGGCTCCTCTACGCAGATCCGCCCGGCCGCGGCGTGCGGCAGGGGCGGCAACCAGGCGGCTGCCGGGATCGACTATGGACAAAGCGGGCGACGAGGCCCGGACGGCACACCATCGGAGGTCCTCGGCTAGCCCGATATGCCCAATCCGGTACGCCGTTCCGGCCCGGCGTACGCGCACCGCCTCCGGCGCGGGCAGGGTTCAGGCGGCGGGCTCCGCCCCGTCAGGGCGTCAGGAATGCCGCCAGGGCGGCGGCCGCGGTTCCGGGGGCCTCGACCTGGGGGTAGTGGCCGACGGCGGGCGGGCCGCCGAGCTCCACGATCTCCGCGCGCGGGATCCTCGTACGGATCCGCGGCAGGACGTGGCCGCCGCTGACCGGATCGGCGGGTCCCCAGAGGAAGAGGGCCGGTTCCGGGTGCCGCTCCAGGGCCCCGGTCCAGCGCGCGGCGTGCCGGCGCCGTTCGTCGATGTAGTGCAGGAGGCGCGGGGCCCGGCGGCGGCCGCCGGCGCGGGACGCGGCCGACCACATGTCGTACAGGTCCGCCTCGGCGACCTCCCTCCCGAGTACGCCGCGCAGCGCGGCGGTGAACCGGCGGCGCGTGGTCAGGGGTGCGAGGAGGGGGCCGAGCGGGCCGTGCAGCAGGCGCTGGGTGCGTACGGGCCGGTGCAGGTCGGGGTAGAGGCCGCCGTTGAGCCAGGCGGTGCGGGTGATGCGGGCGGGATCGCGGGCGAGCAGCTCCTGGCCCACGCTCACGCCGTAGTCGTGGGCCACCAGGGCGGTGCGCCCGGTCCCGAAGTGCCGCCACACCTCCTCGACCAGGGTGGCCTGGCCGAGGAGGGAGTACGGGTGCCGGCGCGGCTTGTCGCTCGCGCCGAAGCCGAGGAAGTCGAGGGTGGTGACGCGCAGCCCGGCGGCGGTGAGGGCGGGGAGGACGGCGGCCCAGTCGTGGGAGGAGGTGGGGAAACCGTGCAGGAGGGTGACGGGCGTGCCGTCCGCGGGGCCGTCCCGGCGGACGAAGACCGTGTGGCCTCCGACGGGGATGCGGGTGCCGCCCGCGGTCCATTCCTCCAGCGGGGGCAGGACCCGCACGCCGGTCATGCTCCGGCCCCGCCGGTCGCCGTCGCCCCCACGGCCGTCGCCCCCGCCGCCTCTCCCGCGGGGGACGTGCGGGACTGGGCGAGGAAGCCCTCGACCAGGAGCCACTGGGCCGCGTTGTACGTGGCGAGGACGAAGACCTGGGCGGCGGCGCGGGCGCGCGGGTCCTTGAGGAGGGTGCGGCGCAGGAGGATGGCCGTGTCGGAGACCGCGAAGAGGACCGCCCCGGCCGGAAGCCAGGTGCGGGGGTCGGTGCCGGGGCGGACCAGCCGGGCGAGGGCCCCGGGGAGGCCGGCCGGGCGCGGGTCCTGGGCGAGGGTGAGGGTGCCGGCGAGGATGCCGGCGTACATGGCCAGGACCGCGGGCACCTTCGTACGGCCCGGCTCGCTCCGGGCGGCGAGCAGGGCGGTTGCCGCGGTCCAGGCTGCGGCCGGGAGGGCGGCGGTGCGCGGGTGCGGGCGGCTGCCGCGGCGGGTGAGGACGGCCGCGTAGAGGAGCTGCATGGCTCCGAACGCGGTGGCGCCGCGGACGATCTGGTCGTCCTCGTCGGAGCGGGACATGTAGTAGTCGCCCACTCCGGCGGCGAGCAGGCCCGCGAGGAGCAACCGCAGCTCGGCCGGGTCGAGTTCGTCCCGGCGGCGCAGGGCCTTGAGCCCGAGGAGGGGGACGGCCACCGGCTTGGTGAGCAGTTGGAGCCGCCGGTTCCCGGTGTGTGCGGCCCAGACCTCCCCGATCGCGGCGGCCTGGAAGAGCCCCTCCTCCAGTACCCGCCTGACTCCGCCGGTCCGCTTCACGCCGTGCTCCCTCCGGGCCGTTGTCCAGTGGGAGAATTTTGACATGTACATGTGCAGCGCGAGGGCGGAATGCGGTCCAGCGGGCGCCGCCTCACCGCGGGGCGACCAGCTTGATCCCGACCCCGCGCACCGTGCGCAAATACCGCGGCGCCGAAGCCCGTTCACCCAGCTTGCGCCGCAGCGCGGACACGTGCACGTCGATGGTCTGGTCCTCGATGTACGCCTCGCGCCACACGTCTGCGAGCAGGGTACGCCGGGAGACCACCGCTCCCGCGTGCCGGGCCAGGAAGGCCAGCAGGTCGAACTCCCGCCGGGTGAGGGCCAGTTCGCGCCCGGCCAGGTGCGCCGAGCGGGCCAGCGGGTCCACGGTGAGCTCGCCGACCGTCACCGGGCTCATCGGGTCGGCGGCCGCGGTCTGCCCCGCCGCCGGGCCGGGGGCGGCGGTGCGCCTCAGCACGGCCGCGAGCCGGGCGACGAGCTGCGCTCCGGAGAACGGCTTGACGAGGTAGTCGTCGGCGCCCGCGTTGAGCAGCTTGACGATCTCGCTCTCGTCGTCGCGGGCGGTGGCCACCACCACGGGCACGTTCGAGATGCCCCGGATCATCCGCAGGGCGTCCCCGCCGTCCAGGTCGGGCAGCCCGAGGTCCAGGACCACCGCGTCGAGCGCCCCCTGCGTGACCTCGCGCAGCGCGCCGAACCCGTCGCCCGTACTGCGTACCGAATGGCCGTGCTCCGAGAGGATTTCCATCAGCGAGGCACGGATGCTGGGGTCGTCTTCGACCACTAGTACGCACGGCATGGCGGACACCCTACAGTCGGCCCCCACCGGCAAGAACGGGCCATCCGGATTGCTCCGGTCCGGTGGACACGGGCCGTCCCGGGCCGGGGCGGGGAGGTGCCCGCGGGTGCCCGTGTTCGGCTGGGTCCGGCACGTGGGCACCCCGCGCCGACAGCCGTGCGCCGCCCGATGCACCGGACGAAGGAGCCCTCGATGTCCCGGCCGAACCCGTTCCCGGAGAACGCCTCCTTCCCGGGCCTCCGCCCCCCGCAGGCCACCGGCCCCGGTCCGCTCGCCCGGCTCGCCCGGCTCACCCGGCCCGCTCGTACCGCCCGGCTCCTTGCCGCGGCCTGTCTGGTGGCCGCGGCCGGGCTCGCGCTCCCGGTGCCGGCCGCCGCACAGGAGGCCCAGGCCGCACCGGCCTCCCCGCACGCGCTGCGCTGCTCGGTTCCCGACCTCGTCGAAGCGATCACCCGGGCCAACGGCACGCCGGGCCCCGACACCATCCGCCTGGCGCACACGTGCACGTACAAGCTCGGGACGGCCGCCGCGGGCAGCCCCGCCAACGGCCTGCCGCCCATCACCGGCGAGCTCACCATCGAGGGCGACGGCGCGACGATCACGCGTACGAACGGGGCCGCGGACTTCCGCATCCTCTTCGTGGACGCGCCCGGCAACCTGACGCTGAACAGGACGACCATCAGCGGCGGCCGGGCCACCGACTGCCCCCGCTTCCCCGGTCTGGGAGTCTGCGGCGGCGGGATCTACAACCTGGGCCGGCTGACGGTGAACCACAGCCGGGTGGTCCGCAACGCCGCCGACGCCACCGCGGACGGCGCGTTCGCGGAGGGCGGCGGCATCGACAGCGACGGACCGGCGGCCGCCGTCAACGACAGCGAGATCAGCCACAACAGCGCGACCTACTCCGGGTCCGGCTCCTCCAGCGCCGCGGGCGGCGGGCTCGCCAACGACGGACCGATGACGGTCCGCCGCAGCCGGGTGACCGACAACTTCGTCTCCGTCACCGACAAGTCCGACGGTTTCGCCCTCGGCGCCGGCCACGCCGCCTTCGCCCTCACGGCGGTGGAGCACACCACCATCAGCGGCAACCGCGCCCGGGCCGTGGGCGGTACGGCACTCGCGGCACTGGCCACCGGCAGCCCGCTGCCGGGCGGGACGACCACCCTCACCGTCACGGACAGCACCATCGCCAAGAACACCGCCAGCGCCCCGGACGGCCTCGCCCTCGGCGGCGGGGTCGGCACCGACTTCCCCGTGACGATGATCCGCACCCGGGTCCTGCGCAACACCGCGACCGCCCCGGACGGCACCGCGCGCGGGGGCGGCATCCACATCGGCCGCACCGGCGAGCTCACGCTGAAGGAGGGCACGGTGGCGCACAACACCGCCCACGCCCCCGGGGGCACGGCGCGGGGCGGCGGCATGAGCAACGCCACCGGCGGCACCGTGCGCACCGAGGACACGTACGTCTCGAAGAACCGCGCCGAGGCCGCGGAAGGGGGCTCGGCCCGGGGCGGGGGCGTCTTCAACGCCGTCGGGACCACGGAGCTGACCAGGGGCGAGGTCACGGAGAACAAGGCAGCCGAGGGCGGCGGCATCCACGAGGAGTCCGGGACGGTCACGCTGAACGACGTCGGGGTCCGGGACAACCGGCCCGACAACTGCGCGCCCCCGGGCGCGGTGCCCGGCTGCACCGGCTGAGCAGGGGTGCGGGGAACGCGTCGGGGTGCGGGACGCGCAGGGCGCGCGGGACTCGCAGGGCGCGCGGGCGTACGGCGTACGGCGTACGGTCAGCGCACAGGCTCAGGCGGGAGTGCCGAAGTCCTGGGTCCACCAGGGGCCGCCGCCGCCGGTGTTGACGCCCACGCCGATCTCGGTGAAGCGGCAGTTCAGGATGTTCTCGCGGTGGCCGGGGCTGTTCATCCAGGCGTCGACGACCGCGGCCGCGTCGGCCTGGCCCATTGCGATGTTCTCGCCGTATCCGGACCAGTTGTACCCGGCCGCCTCGATGCGGTCCTGCGGCTGGGAGCCGTCCGTGCCGGTGTGGGAGAAGTTGCCGGTGGCGGCCATGGCGTTGCTGTAGTTCTGCGCGGCCTGCGTGAGGTCGGCGTCGACCGTCAGGGCGCTGCAGCCCGCCGCCGCGCGCTCGGCGTTCACGAGGCGGACGACTTCCTGGGCCTGGCTGCCGCCCGCGGGCCGGGAGCCGGTGCCGGGCGGCCGGGGGGCCGCCGGCTTCCTGGTGGCGGCCCGGGTCGGGGCAGGGGCCGGGCGCGCGGTGGTCCGGGAGGGGGCCGCCTCGGAGGTCCTGGCGGGGGTGGCCGCGGGCGTGGACGCCGAGGGACCGGCCGAGGCCGAGGCGCTGGGCGTGGGCGTGGGCGTGGCCGGGGCCGTCGGCGAGGCGGAGTCCGGTGCGGTGGCGGAGGCCGAGGCGGTGTCGTGGCCGGTGGTCGGTGTGCCGGGTTCGAGGGCGACGGAGGTCGCCTTGCCGACCGGGGAGCCGATCAGCTGTACGCCCGCCACGGAAGCCGCGGCGAGGGCCAGGACTCCCGCTCCCGCCATGGCCGCCTTGACGCGCAGGGGCCGCGGGGCGCGGTGCCCGCCGCGGCTGCGGGCGGTGGTGCGCGGACTCATCTCGGGAACCTCCGGGGGTGGGCAGGGCCGGGCGGGGGCGGACCCGCACCCCGGCGGCAGGGCGGCGGAACGGGGTCCTCCGCCCGTGCTGACCGGATCGTAGGCAGGCCCGCAGGCGCCGCAACACCCTCCGCGGGATCCGCTGAGGAGGCCTTGAGGCTCCGCTCAGGTTGCCGAGGCCCCTTCAGCTCCCCCTCCTGGCACCGCTCGTGCCCTCCCGGCGGGGGCGCCCGTACCCGTGCCCCCGGGCGGGGCGGAGGCACCCGTTCCGTGCGGAAGGTCACACCGGGAGACCCGACTCCGTCCCCGCACGGCCGCCGTCCACCCCACCGGGCCGCGCATACAGCACAATTCGCCCCGAATCACGCACGAGCGGGACGAAAGAGGGGGATGAAGGGGGCGAACGAGGGGACGAAGGAGGGGGAGCGGGAGCACCGGTACGGCGGCACCCTGCCGGGCACCTCCCTGCGCAGGCCCGCCGCCGTCGGACCGGCGGCCTTCGGCCACACTGATGCGGTGCCCCGCCTCACGCGCTACCTCCTCATATGGCTGTCGTGCACCGCGGCCAGCGTCACGGCCGTCATGCTCACCGTGTACTTCGTCATCGGGCTGACCCGTCCGACGCCCCCCGCCGCGCGTTCCGTCCAGGCCGTGTACCCCTCGCCGTCGGTGCTGGTGGGCGCCCCGGCCTCCGCCCCGGCGGCCCCGACGCCGTCCGCATCCCCCTCCCCCGCCCGTCCGTCGGTGCAGGCGCCCCCGGCCACGCGGGCCCCCTCGCCCTCGCCCACCCGGGTCCCGCCGGTGTCCGCGGCCCCGCCCGCGCCGCAGTGCAACGGCGGGCCGGGACTGCACACCGTCCCCTCCGAGGGCGGGAAGGTCACGGTCCAGTACGGGCGCAGCAGCGTCTGCTTCGTTTCCGCGGTGCCCGCACCGGGCTTCCGGACCAGCACGCAGCAGACCGATCCGGACACTCTGGTGGTGGTCTTCACCAGCGGGGGCCACCGTTCGACGATCACGGCCACGGTCACGCCGAGCGCCCGGGCGAGCGTCCGCGAAGCCCGGCTCTAGACCCCGCCCCGGAGGCTCTGCCGGACCCTCGACCTGCGCGGCCGCCCCCGTACGGCCCGAACCTGAGCAGTTCCTTAAGGCTCCCTGAGGGGACCCGTCAGGACGGTCCGGACGGCCTTGACGGCCCCTAGGCTCACGGTCGTTCGGCAACGATCTCCCCGGCGCGGCACCACGGCGCCGGGCGGCGTTCCGGACCCGCTCCGCGCCGCCCTCCTCCCGGGCCGCGCGGGTCCCACCGACACCAGCCGACCCAAGGGGTTGATCCGCCATGGCCGCACACCGGCGCCCACGCACCTCCCGCATATCCGGCCTCGTCCGCTTCTCGGCCGTCTCCCTCACCGTCGCGACCGCCGCCCTGGCCACCGCCTGCGCCGGCACCGACGCGAGGCACGAGGAGGCGCAGAGCGTCTCGGCCGCGACCGCCCCGGACGCCTCCCTCCCGCAGGACCCGGCGGCCGGAGACGAACCCACGGCCGCCGCCCCCGCCGATGTCTCGCCGTCCGCTTCTGCATCCGCCTCGTCATCCGCTTCGGTCTCTGCGCCCGCCGCTCCGGCGGCCCGGAAGGGCTCCTCCGCGGCCCCGGGGTCCGGGGGCGGGGGCGCGGCCGGCCGGGCGGCGGAGCCGCGCCCGGCGAAGTCCGCCACGAAGCCGGTCCTCACGCCGACGAAGACGGGCGGCGGCTCGGGGTCGGGGTCCGGGTCCGGGTCCGGGTCCGGGTCCGGTGATTCGGGGTTCACCACCGGCTACCCCGCCGGAGCCGGTGCCCGCCAGGCGGTCAAGGCCGCCCTGGCCGCGGCGAAGGCCGACGGCAAGAAGGTGCTCGTCGACTTCGGCGCCAACTGGTGCGGCAACTGCAAGGCCGCCGACAAGGCCTTCGGGACGAGCTCGGTCGGCAAGCTGCTCGACGCCTCGTACCACGTGGTCAAGGTGGACATCGGCAGCTCGAACTCCGACAACTTCGACCTGCTGCGCAGCTACTGCTCCGGCGAGGGCGCGTACAAGATGCCGGTCCTGGTGGTCCTCGACGGCAGCGGCAAGGTGGTGACGGAGACCCACTCGACCGGCAACCCGAGCCTCACCGTCGACGGTCTGAGCGCCTTCCTGCGGCAGTGGGCCTGATGGCGGCCCATCGGCGGAAGCGGGCCGCACCGGCGGCGGCCGCCCTGCTCCTCCTCACCCTGGCGGCCGCCGGCTGCGGCAGCACCGGGCCAGGGGCCGAGGGCGCGGGAACGGCCGCGGGCGCGGGAACGGCAGCCGGGAACACCGGCTCCGTCTCCGGTTCCGGTTCCGGAAGCGATTCCGGTTCCGGATCCGCTACGGCCGCCACGGCCGCGGTCCTGCCGGCGGCCGAGCGGCAGCCCGCCCCTGACGCCGCCGGCCGCGACCTGACCGGCCGGGCGCTCGCACTGCGCGCCTACCGCGGCAAGGTGGTCGTCCTCAACGTGTGGGGCTCCTGGTGCGCCCCCTGCCGGGCCGAGGCCCGGGAGCTGGAGGAACTGCGCGCCGCTTTGGAGCCCCGCGGGGTACGGCTGCTGGGCATCAACGTCCGCGACCGCTCGACCGGCCCCGCCCGGCAGTTCGAGAAGACGTACGGCCTGCACTACCCGAGCCTCCACGACCCCGGCGGGAAGCTGCTCCTGGACTTCCCGCCGGCCCTGCTCAACCCGCAGGCCATCCCCTCCACCCTCGTCGTCGACCGGCGGGGCCGGATCGCGGCCGCGGTCTCCGGGCCGGTCACCCGGGCCCGGCTGGAACCCCTGGCCGCCCTCGTCGCGGAGGAGCGGGCATGACGGGTACGACGGCCCTGGCGGGCCTCGCCCGTACGGCGGACACCGCGTGGACCGCGGCGGCCGGGGCGGGCCTGGACTCCGGCCCCGTGTCGGGGACCCTGCTGCTGGCCGTGCCGGTGGCGGTGGGCGCCGGGCTGGTCTCCTTCCTGTCCCCGTGCGTCCTGCCGCTGGTGCCCGGCTACCTCAGCTACGTCACGAGCCTGTCGGTGGCCGACCTCGCGGCGGCGGAGGGCGGCCGGCGGGGCCGGATGCTCGCCGGGGCCGCCCTGTTCGTCCTCGGGTTCAGCTCCGTCCTGGTCTCCGGCGGGGCCCTGTTCGGCTACGCCGGCCGGAACCTGATCGCCTACCAGGACACCATTTCGCTGGCCCTCGGGCTGTTCACCATCACCATGGGCCTGGCCTTCGCGGGCTGGCTGCCCGGCTTCACCCGGCGGGAGCTGCGCAGCCGCCGCCGTCCCGCCTTCGGCCTGCTCGGCGCCCCGCTGCTGGGGGTCGTGTTCGGCGTGGGCTGGACGCCGTGCATCGGACCGACCCTCGCCGCCGTGCAGGCGCTGGCCTGGAACGAGGCGAGCGCCGGGCGGGGAGCCCTGCTGATGGTCTGCTACTGCACGGGGCTGGGGGCGCCCTTCCTGCTCACCGCCCTCGCGTTCCGGCGGGCCCTGGGGGCGTTCCGCTGGGTCAGGAGCCACCACCGGACCGTCATGCGGGCCGGCGGCGCGATGCTCGTCCTGGTCGGGACCCTGCTGGCCACCGGCATCTGGTCCGACCTGGTGTACGTGCTCCAGCTGCGGCTGGCCGGCACGAGCGCGGCGCTCTGAGCACGGCCGCCCCGGCCCCGCCCTCCCCCGCCCGCGGGTCGTCCGTACGGCCCGCGCCCCCTCCCCCGTACGACAGAAAGACGGCACACCGAAGATGAGACGACGACACCGACACGCAGCCGACGGACGCCCGAGGGACGGGCACGGCGGCGCCGGACGGCCGGTCCCGCTCCGGGCGGCGGCCTCGGCCGCGGTCCTCGCCGCCACGGCGGTCGCGGCGCTCACGGGCTGCGGGGCGCAGCCGGAGCCGCGGCACCCGGCCGCGGTCACGGAGTTCAACGAGAACGGGGTGACGGTCCGGCTGAGCGTCTCGGACTGGAAGGACTCGGCGGGCACCGTGGTCGCCACCTTCACGCCCGACGAGGCGGGCTTCCACCTCTATCCCGTGGACCTGCCCGCCGAGGGGGTGGGCGGGGTCGGCCGGCCCACGCAGGTGCGGCCCGCCGGTCCGCTCGCCGCCGCGGGTGGGCTGGCCGTGGCGGCGCCCGTGAAGACGATCGAGGTGCCCGGGGTGGACCGGCCGGTTCCGGTGTACCCCGACGGTCCGGTGACGGCCAGGCTGCCGATCCGCGCGAGCGCGCCGGGGGAGGCGAAACTGCTGATCGGCTATGCGAGCTGCAGTTCGACCGAGGGGTGTACGATCCCCGTGGCCGACCGGGCCGTGGCCGTGCGCACCACCGCGGACCACCTGTCGTTCGGCACCGGCTGACGGCCCGTCGCCCACCGCGGGGCGGCCACCGGCGGCCGCTTCCGGGAGCCCGGGCATCGGGGCGCCCGGGCATCGGGGAATCCGGGCACTCGGTACGCACCACCCCGAGGGGCCGCCCCGCAGGCACCGCCCCACGGCCGGCCCACCCCACCCGACGCCATCCCGTCCCCGCCCGTGCCGCCGCAGCGCGGCCCGTCCTGTTGGAGCGCCGTTCCTTGACCCGAGGGCCCCGAAGAGACGGTGACGAGCGCGGGCTGCCGCGGTGAGGCGGTCGCTGGCGGGGGTGGCCCTGGCGGTCACCTCGATGGTCGCCCTCTCCTTCCTCATCCCCCTGGGCCTGCTGGTGATGTCGCTCGCCCGCGAGCAGAGCGTCACCGCCGCCGAGCAGAGCGCCGGGGCGATGGCGCCGATCCTGGCCCTGACCACCGACCCGGCCGAGCTGCGCGAGGCCGGCGCCGGGCTGCGGGCGGCCGAACACCTGGTCATCCACCTGCCGGACCGCAGTGCGGTGGGCGGTCCGGGGCACGCGCCGCCGGCGCTGCTGGGCCGGGCGCAGCAGGAGCGCGAGTCCATCTCGCGGGACGTGCCGGGGGGCTGGATCTACCTCCAGCCGGTGATCCTCCCGAGGGACCGGGTGGCGGTCGTCGAGAACTTCGTGCCCGACGAGGAGCTGACGCGCGGGGTGAACCTCTCGTGGAGCGTGATGGCCGGGCTGGCCGTCGTCCTGCTCGGGGGTTCCGTACTCGTCGCGGACCGGCTGGGGTCGGCGGTGGTCACCTCGGCCAAGCGGCTGGCCGAGGCCTCCCGCCGGCTGGGGGCCGGCAACCTGGACTCGCGGGTGCAGCCCAAGGGGCCCCCGGAGCTGAAGGAGGCGGGTACGGCGTTCAACGCGATGGCGGACCGGATGACCGGTCTGCTCGCGGTGGAACGGGAGCTGGTCGCCGACCTGTCCCACCGGCTGCGCACCCCGCTCACCGCCCTGCACCTGGCGGTGGAGCGGATCTCGCCGGGCGCCGACACCGGGCGGATCCACGCGGCCGTCGCCGAGCTGGAGAAGGAGCTCGGCGCGATCATCGCCGAGGCCCGCACCCCGCTGGCCGTGGGCCCGATGGGCCGGGTGCTGCGCGGGGACGGCGCCCCGGAGGGGCCGCCCGCGGACGGGGAGCGCTGCGAGATCGCGGAGGTCGTGGGCCGGCGGGCGGCGTTCTGGGCCGTGCTGGCCGGGCAGCAGGGGCGCCCCTGCCAGGTGCAGGTGACCGACGAGCCGACACCGGTCTGCCTGCCGGAGTCGGACGTCACGGCCGTGGTGGACGCGCTGGTGGGCAACGTCTTCCGGTACACGCCCCCGGGCACGGCGCTGGAGATCTCGGTGTGCCGGACGGCGCACACCGTGGAGCTCGCCGTCCAGGACGCGGGCCCGGGGATCGCCGATCCGGACGGGGCCCTGGCCCGCGGCGGCAGTACGGGCTCCACCGGGCTCGGCCTGGACATCGCGCGCCGGGCGGCCCTCGCCGCGCGCGGGGAGTTCCGTATCGCCCGGGGCCCGATGGGCGGCGCGCACATCGCCGTGACCTTCGGCCTGTCCCTGTCGGCGCGTCAGGACGGGCCCCGCGCCCGCCGCCGGGCCCGTGCCGGAGGCGGTCGCAGGGCCTGAGTCCCGCGGCGGCCGCAGGGGCTCGGGCCCGGGGCGGCCGCTACCCCTTGGCCGCCAGCCCCGTGAGCAGCACGTCCAGGGTCAGTTCGGTGGCCTCCGGCAGCGGGGTGTCCTCCAGCAGGGCGCCCACGGCGAGGGCCGCGAGGCCGTGCAGGGCGGAGAAGGCGACCTGGGCCAGCCGGCCCGGGTCGCCCTGGCGCAGCTCGCCGGTGAGCTGCCCGGCCGCGACCAGCGCGGTGGCGATCTCCAGGCTGTGGTGGGCGAGCGCGTGCAGTTCCTCGCTGGCGTCCTCGGCGTGCTTGACCGTGAACATGAGCTCCAGCAGCGGTGCGTGCGTGACGGCGAAGTCGACGTACGCGCGGCCGAGGCCGGCCAGGCGGACGGCCACGGGTCCGGTCGCGTCGGCCTCCGCCTGCAGCCGGGCGTTGAGCCGGGTGAACCCGCGTACGGCGAGCGCGTCCAGCAGCGCCCTGCGGTCGCGGAAGTGCCGGGAGGGCGCCGCGTGGCTGACCCCGAGGTCGCGGGCCAGGGCACGCAGCGAGAGGCCGTCCGCGCCCGCCTCGGCCAGCACGTCCTCCGCCCGCTCCAGCAGTGCTGACCTGAGGTTTCCGTGGTGGTAGGACCCGTCGGCCAACGTCCCCTCCTTCGTTCGTGACCCACCACGTTCAATGTTGTCATTGACTACAATGGTGACTCTGCCTACATTCATCATGAACCATCCGACGCAGGAAACGGAGCACCCGCGATGGGCATGATCTACCGCAGCACAGTGGCACTGGTCACCGGGGCCAGTTCCGGCCTCGGCGCCGAGTTCGCCCGCCAGTGGGCCGAGCGGGGCGCGGACGTGGTCCTCGTCGCCCGCCGCCTGGACCGGCTGGAGGAGCTCGCGGCCGACCTGGAGAAGCGGTACGGGATCACGGCCCACGCGATCGCCGCCGACCTGGCCCGTCCCGGCGCCGCGGCCGCCCTGCGCGCCGAGCTCGACGCCCGCGGCATCACCGTCCACACCCTCGTCAACAACGCCGGCTTCGGCAGCTACGGCCACCTGTCCCGCGAGGAGCCGGCCCGGATCACCGAGATGATCCAGGTGAACGTCACGGCGGTCGCCGAACTCACCCGCGCCTTCCTCCCCGACCTGCTGGCCGACGGCCGCGGCGCGCTCGTCACCGTCGCCAGCGCCGCCGCCTACCAGCCGACCCCCGCCATGGCCGTGTACGGCGCCTCCAAGGCCTTCGTCCTGAACTTCACCGAGGCCGTCGCATACGAGGCCCGCCACTCCCCGCTGCGCGTCCTGGCCGTCTCCCCCGGCCCCGTCAGCACCGAGTTCTTCGACGTGGCCGGCAGCACGGACGCCGCCGTGGGCCGCATGGCCACCCCCGAACAGGTGGTCACGGCCGCCCGACGCGCCCTGGAGCGCGGCTCGACCCCGCCCAGCATCGTGGCCGGCCTGTCCAACCGGATCTCCGCCGTCGCCGCCAGCCTGACCCCGCGCCGGCTCACCCTCCGGATCTCCGGACGGATACTCAAGGCCTGACCCCACCCCGCGGACACCGGCCCCCCGCCCGCAGGGGCGACATCGGGGGAGCCGGCGTCCGGGCCGTACCGCAGGTCCGCTTTCAGCAGCCCATGGACCAGGTGTGGGAGTCCCCGTCGTCGTTGGCCGCCGCGTTGTAGCCGACCTCCTGGCCCGGGGCCAGGCAGATGGACATGCCGCCGCCCAGACCGGAGCTGCGGAACACCTTCACGTGGTCCTTGATGCCCGGGCCGGAGATCCCGTGGTTGGCCCAGGAGGAGTCCTCGTCGGCGATCCAGCTCTCCCACCAGGTGTCGTCCCCCGACCAGTTCGCGCGCTGGCCGCCGAAGTTGGCGTCCGTCCAGACGCAGAAATGGCCGCTGGGGCACTCGGCCGCACCGGCCGGCGCCGCGGCGAGGCTCGCGGTGAGGCCGAGGAGCACCGCGGCGGTGTACGCGAACAGCCTGCTCTTCTTCATCGGGGAAGGGGTCCTTTCGGATCGGGGGCGGGGGCCGCCGCCAGGACGGCGGCGGCCCGTCGTGCCGCGCTCGCACGCAGCCGGTCGTAGGCGGCGATCTCCCGCCGGTGCTCGGCGCGGACCGCGGCGAGCAGACCCGGCTCCAGCCGGGCCCGTACGCGGTCCACCCCGCTCGCGGAGATACAGCCGGTGTCGCCGTCGGCGCAGGCCCTGCGGCGGGCGAGTGCGGCGGCGTAGGCGGGGTCCTCGGCGAGCCGGTGCTCGGCCAGCGGCCGGAGGTTGTTGACGGTCACGGACGCCTCGAACCAGGCGGCCTGGTCCCCGTACAGCTGCTGCTGCGCCCGGGCGAGGCAGCCGTCGGTGTGCGCGCGTACGGTGTGCCCGGTGGGCAGGTCGAGCGACAGCTCCGCCGGGCCGGCGCCGAACAGCGCCCGGGCCACGGGTTCCCTTCGCCCGGCGGGCAGTTCCTGCCCCGGCCGGGGCGGGACCAGCCCGCGCCGCGCCAGGCAGTCGTCCGTCAGCCGCTGCGTGGCGGCCCGGACGAGTTCCTCGGCGGCGGCCGGCCGCTGCGCCTCGCGTGCGGCGCATCCCGGCACCAGCGCCGTGCCCGCCACCAGCAGCCCTGCGGTCAGGAAGACCCGCCCGGCCCGTGCCCGCCCCATGCCGTCCGTCCCCCGTCCCCTGTTCCCTGTTCCCCGTCACACCGGTCCGGCGCCGCGGGCCCACCCCATCACCGCTCGCCCCCCGGACGCAGCCGCCAACCGGGTGATCAGCCGGCTGCCGGGGGAGCTGCCCTCCCGACCGGACGGGAGCTGCCTCCTCACCGGCCGCGCAGCACCTCCAGCGCCGTGTCGAAGGCCGAGTCCCGCTGCCCGGCGAACTCCTCCGCGGTGAAGACCGGGACCGTGAGGTGCGGCGGGATGCCGGGGCCGTCGAAGGTCCGGCCCGAGCGGGTCAGGAACTCCTCGTTCGGCAGCCATGCGTACATGCCGTTGGGGAGTGCGCGCCGCATGACGTCCGAGAAGACGCCCTGGGTGTGCTGCCCGATGCGCACCGTGCGGCCGGGCCGGTCCATGAGCGCCTGGGTGAAGGTCTCCCCTGCGCTGACGGTCGAGCCGCCGGTGAGCACGGCGACCGGGCCGGTGTAGCGCGGGCCCTCGGCGGGCCTGACGTGCACGGGCTGCGGGCGGGTGTGCCGCGCCGCGTCGGCGGGGTCGTTGCGGGCCCGCTTGGCGTAGGCGAGGTACGGCCTGTCCGTGAGGCGCTCGGCGATGCGGATGCCCAGGGCGTCGTGACCGCCTCCGTTGATCCGCAGGTCGATGACGAGACCCTTCAGCCGCCGGGCCCGGCCGCCGCCGAGGACCGCGTCCAACGCCCTGTCCAGCTCGGCGACTTGGGCCGGGTACGGGGCGCCGTCGTCCGCGTAGCCGCTGAAACCGGAGATCCGCAGGTAGCCCCGGCCGCCGGGGAGCTCGGCATACGTGATCCGGCCCCGCGCGAACTCCCGTACGCGGCGGGCGTCCTTGAGGTCGCGGGCCAGGATGAACCTCTTGACCTTCTTGTCGAGCTCCGGGCCGGGCAGGACGGTGCCCGGCCGGACCCGGAAGAAGGCCCGGCGGCCGTCCTGGACCGCGACGTGGGCGTCGTACAGCGGGGCGATCATCTCGCCGAGGACCGCGTACAGCTCGCCCCTGGTCGTCCCGGGGTGCACCCGCGGCCGGTACCGGTCGCGGACCGCGTGCCAGTCGACGCCCTTGGCCGCGAAGAACGGGTAGTTCTCCTCGAAGGTCTGCCAGAAGACGTCGAAGGCGCTGCGGGGGTCCTCGGCCGCGCGGCGGCCGCATGCGGCGGGCAGCGCCGCGATCCGCCGCAGCAGCCGGCTGCCGACCGCCCCGTCCGCCCGCAGGGACGCGTGCTCGCGGTCGCCGCGGGTGCGCACCGTCAGGACCGTGCCGTCGGCCGTGGTGTAGCTGCCGGGGGCGGTGCGCTGCGCGGAGTCGCCCTTGAGGCAGCTGAGGGCGGTGGTCTGGTACTCCTGGAGGGTTCCGTTGCGGAGGGCCAGCACGGTGCCGTAGCCGTCCATGCGCCAGATCCCGTCGCTCACGGGCTGCTGACGGGTGGGGGCCGGTGGACGGGCCGGGGAATGGGCGGCGGCCGCGGCGGAGGGCACGACGGCGCCGACGAGGGCCAGGGAGGCGGCGGCGACGGCAGTGGCCATGGCGATACGCACGAGTTTGCCCCTTCTGTGGGCGAGTTGCTGCGGACCTCCAAGGTCTCCGACCGGCACCGCCCGCGACCATCCCGCTGCCCGCCCGACCGGGGGTGGGGGCAGCCCCCGCTACCGGAAGTAGCCGGGGCTGCCCGGACGGTCCGGGGGCGCTCCGGGGGCGGCCGGGCGGGCAGCGGATCGGCGGGGGCGGGCAGCGGGGTGGCCACGGGCGGGCATCCGGCCGGGATGAAAATACCCGCGGCCGACCGGCCCGACCTGCTTGGATGAGCCATGACCACCGAACTCCCCGCCGGTTACGAGATATCCGCCGACCCCGCCCGCATCGACCCGGCCCTCGTCTACCAATGGCTCTCCGAGGACGCGTACTGGGCTGTCGGCCGCTCCCGCGAGAAGCAGGACCGGGCCATCTCCCACTCCCTCAACTTCGGCGTCTACGACCAGGCCTCCGGCCACCAGGTCGGCTACGCCCGGGTGGTGACCGACTTCGCCGACTTCGCCTGGCTGTGCGACGTCTACATCGCCCCGCAAGCCCGCGGCAAGGGCCTGGGCACGGCCCTCGTCACCGCCGTCCGCGACCACCTCGCCCCCTACCGCCTCCGCCGCATCCTCCTGGCCACCGCCGACGCCCACGGCGTCTACGCCAAGATCGGCTTCACCCCCCTGTCCGCCCCCGAACGCTGGATGACCTTCGGCGCGCAGTGAATCCTCAGGCCGAGGCGCTGCCGGACCGTGGGCGCAGCGCGAGCCATTCCTGGAGCTCGATCAGGTTGCCCTCCGGGTCCTCCAGGTACGCGACGCGGATCCGGTCGCCCATCGGGCCGGGCGCGCGGGTGAACTCCGCCCCGCGCGAGGTGAGCTCCGCGTGGGCGGCGTCCAGGTCGTCCACCCGGAGCACCACCAGGGAGCGGTATCCCGCCGGTTCCGCCCCCAGCCTCCCCACCACACCCGCCATCTGCGACCGGTCCTGCAGCGCGATGGCGGCGTGTCCGGTGTCGGGGCTGAGCTTCGCGTACGGGCCGCTCTCGGCCTCGAACTGGGGCTTGAGCCCCAGCACGTCCCGGTAGAAGCGGTAGACGGCGGGGAAGTCGGACACCAACAGGCGTATCTGGGTGAGTTCCATGCCGTCCTTTGTAGCCGGAACCGAGTTCGATGACCGAGTACGACACCCCAAGTGCCGCGGATTCAGGGACGGTTGACTGGGTCCATCGCCAGTGGCTGGGCTACATGCGCACAGGTTCGGCTGGGACCCGCGGCCGGGAGGAGGCCCCGTACGTGTACCTGCGCGTGGCCCCGCGGACCGTACGTGCCTGGCGGGGCGAGCCGGAGCTGAGCGGCAGGGTCGTGATGCGCGACGGGGTGTGGCTGGGGTGGCCCGGGCCCCGTTCGCGAGGGGCGGGCTAGAAGGCGCGGGCCCACTGGTGGGGGGTGAGGTCGTCGAGGAGTCTGCGGAGCCACGGGGTGCGCGCGGCCGGCAGGCGGACGAGGGTCTGGTGGAAGGCGTCGGCGTCGGGGTGGAACAGGTAGCGCGGGCGCGGGACGGGCGTTTCGTCGCGGAGGACGCCCGCGGGCAGTCCGCCCGAGGCGGGGACGGGCAGGGGGTCGGGCTCGGGCAGGACCAGGGCCAGCCAGATTCCCAGGGGCAGCGGCACCAGGGGTGCGGCGCCTGCCGGACGCCCCGGTGGGCTCCAGGGCTCCCCGGTCTGCGGGTGGGTGGGCACGATGAGGATGTCCGTGCCCGGGGTGGCCCCCGTGTGCACGGGTCCGAGGAGACCCTGCAGGCCGGGTGCGTCCGGGCCGGCCAGGACCGCCCGGCGGGCCGGTGGGTCGAGCGGGTCTGAGGGGTCCGGCAGGTCCGGCAGGTCCGAGGGGTCCGACGGGTCCGGTAGCCCCCGCTGGACCGGTCGGTCCGGTAGGCCTGGGGCCGGAGAGGCCGGACGGGCCGGAGAGGCCGAGCGGGCCGGAGAGGCCGGTGGCAGAAGGGTGTTGAGGGTGCGTTGGAAGACCTCTGCGGCCAGGCCCTCCGGGACGGTGACCGGGTGGCCCTCCGAGGCGGCGAGGAGATGGGCGAGGGCCCGGCCGACCGCCGCCACCCATCGGGGGCTCCAGGACCACCAGGGGTCGGGCTGCGGGGCGAACCCCCAGCGGCCGACCGGCTCGAACGGAGGCGTGGCCCTGCTCTCCGCCATCAGTTCCGGCCAGGACAGGGGCGGGATCTCCGCGCCCGTGACGGGGACGCGGCGCACCGCGGCCGGGGCGAGCCAGACCGCCTGCCAGAGCGAGCAGTCGTCGATCCGGGTCGCGACGGGCATCCCGCACCCTTCGCAGGCCATGTTGGGTCCGTCGCCGCGGCCGAGGCCGCAGCAGTAGCCGCCGCCCCGCTCGTCGAGGGCCAGCACGGTGTTGCGGGCGTCACCGGGTGCGATGACCACCGCGCCGGGCGCACCGTACGACAGGCCGAGGACCGGGGCGAAGACCCCGCGGGCGGCTGCCTCGTCCGGTTCGATCTCCTCCCACCTGCGCCAGGGCGGACCCGAGGGCTCCGGGTCCACGGCGAAGGTGCCCGGTTCCATGAGCACCGGCAACTGGAGCCCGTTGCCGTACTGCTGGTGGGCGTGGACCGGCAGGGCGACCTGGCTCAGCGGGGCGGTCAGCTCGGCTCCGCACCCCGCGCACACGAAAACGTACAAGCATCCTCCGTCTGGGAAACGAAGGCATCGTCGCATCCGGGCCGGGGCGGACCAACGCGTTTTCCGTCAGGGCGGCAGCGCGCCCGGTGTCGGGCACGCTCCCGTCGCCTTGACGGACAGGCTGAACGAAGCGGGGGCCGAGGGGATCCGCTTGGACACGGCCCCGCCGCCGCACGGGACGGTGAACTGCGGCAGACCGCCGCCCCTCGCCCCGCCCTTCTGCAGCGTCACATGCCGCCCGCGGCCGGCGCGTCGGGCAGTTCGTAGGTGAAGGTGTACGCCACCGACTCCGGGCTGTGCGGGGAGAAGAAGCGGCCGCTGCCGCGCAGGCCCGTGAGCTCGCCGGTGCCGGAGCCGGGTACGACCTCGAAGGTGCAGTGGGTGCCCTCCGCGTCGAAGGTGCCCTGTTCGGCCAGGACGAAGGTGCCCGTGCGGCCGTCGAGACTGCCGGTGAGGAGCTCCAGGCCGGTGAAGGTGCCCTCGGTTTCGCCCACGTACGCGATCGTGTAGCGGCAGTGGGTGTCGGCCGCCTCGATACCGCCGGAGAAGGTGTTCCGGACCGAGGCCTCCGCCAGCCGGGGCACGGCCTCGGCCGCGGTGAGCGGCTGCTCCGTCCAGTCCGCGAAGCGGAACCGGCCGGTGGTGGTGATCGCGGTCACGGTCGCGGTCGCGGTCGTCCTCGGGGTCGTGGTCGTGGTCGTCTGCGCGCTGCTCATGGGTGTCCTCCGAGTGTTCGGTTCGGGATGCGGAACCCACCCTCGGACGCATACCTGACACCTTCTGTCATATACATGAGGGCATGCGTGCCGACCGACTCCTCACCCTCCTCCTGCTGCTCCAGAACCGCGGCCGCCTGACCGCCCGCGAGCTGGCGGCCGAGCTGGAGGTGTCCGTACGCACGGTGCACCGGGACGTGGAGGCGCTGGGCGCGGCGGGGGTGCCGGTGTGCGCCGACCGCGGGCCGGCGGGCGGGTACCGGCTGCTGGACGGCTACCGCACCCGGCTGACCGGCCTGACGGGTACGGAGGCGGACTCCCTGCTGTTCGCCGGGGCGCCCGGGCCGGCGGCGGACCTCGGGCTCGGCGCGGATCTCGCCACGGCGCGGCTGAAGCTGGAGGCGGCGCTGCCGGCGGCTCTGGCGGGCCGGGTCCGCCGGGTCCAGGACCGGTTCCACCTCGATGCCCCGGCCTGGTTCCGGGAGGCCGACCCGGTCCCGCACCTGGCCGCGATCGCGCAGGCGGTGTGGGACCAGCGGAGGGTCCGGGCGGACTACCGGCGGTGGCGCGGGGAGGTGCGCCGCGCGCTGCACCCCCTGGGGCTGGTGCTCAAGGGCGGCGCCTGGTACCTGGTGGCGCGGGCCGAGGACACCGGCGAAGCCAAGGACACCGAGGACACCGAGGACACCGACGGGACCGGAAAGGCCAAGGCGGCCGACGGGGCCGCCGGTCCCCGCTCGTACCGGGTCTCCCGCTTCCGGACGGTCGAGGTGCTCGACCAGACCTTCGAGCGGCCGCCGGGCTTCGACCTCGCCGCGTACTGGCAGGAGTCCACCCGGCGCATGGAGGCGGCCTGCCTGCACCAGACGGCACGGCTGCGGCTGTCCCCGCGCGCGGCCCGGCTGCTGCCCATGCAGTTCGGCGCGGCGGGCGCCCGGGCGCTGGCCGGGGCGGGCGAAGCGGACGCCGAGGGCTGGGTGCAGGCGGAACTGGAGGTGGAGCACGACCCGGTCGCGGTGGGCGACCTCCTCCGCCTGGGCCCGGAGGCCGAAGTCCTGCACCCGCCGCACCTGCGCACGGCCGTCGCCGAAGCGGCCGCGGCGACGGCGGCGCGCTATGCGCCGGCCCCTTCCTGAACGGGTCCGCCCTCCCACGTCGGCGCCGCAAGGCCAGCGCCGCGAGGTCCGCCCCGGCGGGCGGGCCCGCTCGGCAAGGGCCGGCGTGAAGGGTCCGCCGGGTGCCCCTGACCGGACGGTTTTCCGTCACCTGGGCGGGGCAGGGCCCCGATCCGGCCGCCCCGGCCCCCGGGTGAGGACGGTGGCGCGAACGGGCCCGGGGGTTTCGGACAGTTTCGCGGGGCCGCCTTGTGGCTGCGGTGCGCGCCGGGCAGGGTGTGGCCGCTCGCCGGGCCCGGCGGTCAGCGCCGGACCGGCCCTCGCGTGACCACCGTCCTGCTCCTCCGCAGAAAGGGATGTTCCGCATGCGCAAGAGCCGTATCGCCATGGCCGTTTCGGGTGCCGTGTTCGCCGTGACCTCCGCCCTGGTGCCGGCCACCGCCCACGCCGCGGCGGCAGCCTCCGCCGTACCCGCCCCGAGTGCGGCGGCGCTCGCCCGGGCCGCAGCCGACTGCGCTCGCGGGAACGTGTGCTTCTGGACCGAATTCAACTTCACGGGCCAGATGTGTTCCTGGTCCGATGCCGACCCGGACTGGCTGGGCGGCAGCGTCCGCTGTTCCTGGGCCGGGACGACGAACGTGAAGTCCGCCTTCAACAACGGCACGTCGAGCGCCACCGGCGTCGCGTACTACCTGAGCACGAACTACAACAACCGCATCGGCTGCGAGCGCCAGCAGCACGGCGCCAACCTGGCCGGCACGTACAAGGTCCGCTCCCACCGCTGGATCTCCGGCTCCTGCGGCTGACGGCCGCGCCCGCTCCCGGTCGTCCGTGCGCCGGTGCTCCCCACCGGCCGCCACGGGCGAGGGTCGGACGGGAACCGGCCGGGGTCGGCGGCCGCCGGCCCGGGCCGGAACGGCGGTCTCCCCTTCGCCCGGCCGCCTGTGGTGGACTGAGCCGACACAGTTCCGTACGCGGCGATGGGGAGAATGCGGTGCCTCTTGAGGGCGAGTACGACCCGAGTCCGGCGCAGTGGGTGCGCGAGCAGGTCGAGCTGTACGAGAGTTCGGGTGGCACGCGGGGCACGACGCTCCGCGACACCGGGCTGCCGGTCGTCATCGTCACGATGCGCGGGGCGAAGAGCGGCAGGCTCCGCAAGATCCCGCTGATGCGCGTGGAGCACGAGGGGCGGTACGCGGCGGTGGCCTCGAAGGGCGGCTTCCCGAGCCACCCGGTCTGGTACTTCAATCTGAAGTCCGACCCGCGGGTGAACCTCCAGGACGGCCCCGAGACCCGGGGCATGACGGCCCGTGAGCTCGCCGGGGAGGAGCGGGAGCAGTGGTGGCGGCGCGCGGTCGACGCGTTCCCGCCGTACGCGGAGTACCAGGAGAAGACCGACCGCGTGATCCCGGTCTTCGTCCTCGAACCGGAACGCTCCTGAGCACGTCCCCCCAGCCGCCCGGCGAGGCGTCGGGCAGCTGGGGGGACGGGGCCGCGGGGCCGGGCCCTGCGGGCTAAGGGACCTGCAGTGCGGCCAGGCGCTGGGCGAAGGGCGTGACCGTGAAGCCGTCCGTCGGGTCCACGGAGGTGATGGCTCCGGTCAGCGAGCGCGGGGCGATCGCGGCGGAGGTGTCCACGTCCGGAGCTGCGGGGTCCGCCGTACTCCGCCCGGCCGAGGGGGCCATGAAGCGGGCGAGTTCGGCGCCGGCGCGGGTGATGCGCCGGTCCAGGCCCTCGTCGCCCCAGTCCTCCGAAGCCGCGTACACGGCGGTGGGCAGGGCCAGGGCGCGGAGGTAGGTGAACAGCGGGCGCAGGGCGTGTTCGGTGACCAGGGAGTGCCGGGCCGTGCCGCCGGTGGCGCCGAGGAGCACCGGCTTGCCGGTGAGGGCGTCCTTGTCGATGAGGTCGAAGAACGACTTGAACAGGCCGCTGTACGAGGCCGCGAACACGGGGGTCACGGCGATCAGGCCGTCCGCGGCGGCCACCGCGTCGAGCGCGGCGGCCAGCCGGGCGGGCGGGAAGCCGGTGACGAAGTGCTGGGCGATCTCCGTCGCCAGGTCGCGGAGTTCGATCACTTCCGGTTCGGCGTCCACGTGCCCGAGGGTCGCGGCCGCGAGGCGGTCGGCGAGCAGCCGGGTGGAGGAGGGGGAGCTCAGCCCCGCCGATACGACGACGAGTTTCACGCCTTCATCTCCTTCATCTCCTCGGGCATCTCCTTCTGGGTGGTCTCCCGGGCATTCGTGGTCTCCCGGGCCGCGGCCACGCGGGCCGCGTGGGTCGGGGCGTCCGGTACACCGGCCGGGCGGAGGTTCGCGAACTCCTTGCGCAGGACGGGGACGACCTCCTCGCCGAGCAGGTCGAGCTGTTCGAGGACGGTCTTCAGCGGCAGGCCCGCGTGGTCCATCAGGAACAGCTGGCGCTGGTAGTCGCCGACGTAGTCCCGGAAGGACAGGGTCCGCTCGATCACCTGCTGCGGGGAACCGACGGTCAGCGGGGTCTGGGAGGTGAACTCCTCCAGCGAGGGGCCGTGGCCGTACACCGGCGCGTTGTCGAAGTACGGGCGGAACTCGCGGACCGCGTCCTGGGAGTTGCGGCGCATGAACACCTGGCCGCCGAGCCCGACGACGGCCTGTTCGGGGGTGCCGTGGCCGTAGTGGGCGTAGCGCTGCCGGTAGAGGTTCACCATCTGCCGGGTGTGGGAGGCCGGCCAGAAGATGTTGTTGTGGAAGAAGCCGTCGCCGTAGTACGCGGCCTGCTCGGCGATCTCGGGCGAGCGGATGGAGCCGTGCCAGACGAAGGGCGCGACGCCGTCCAGGGGGCGGGGGGTGGAGGTGAAGGACTGGAGCGGGGTGCGGAACTTGCCCTTCCAGGTGACCACGTCCTCGTCCCAGAGGCGGCGCAGCAGGGCGTAGTTCTCGATGGCGAGGTCGATGCCGTCGCGGATGTCCTTGCCGAACCAGGGGTAGACGGGGCCGGTGTTGCCGCGGCCCATCATCAGGTCGACGCGGCCGTCCGCGACGTGCTGGAGCATCGCGAAGTCCTCGGCGATCTTCACCGGGTCGTTCGTGGTGATGAGGGTCGTCGACGTGGAGAGGATCAGGTTCTCGGTGCGGGCGGCGATGTAGCCGAGCATCGTCGTCGGCGAGGAGGGGACGAACGGCGGATTGTGGTGCTCACCGGTGGCGAAGACGTCGAGGCCGACCTCCTCGGCCTTCTGCGCGATGGCGAGCATGGCCTTGATCCGCTCGTGCTCGCTGGGCGCGCGTCCGGTCGTCGGATCGACCGTGACGTCACCGACGGTGAAGATCCCGAACTGCATGGCTCCCCTTCCCAAGGTTGTTTACGATTCAACTATACCCCGGAACGGGTGCACCGGACGAGGTATTCCCGGTCCTTCGCAGGGCCTTCCCACCGGCCTCCCGGCGGCTGCGGCCCTGCGGCGGCGGGACCGGCTACAGCCAGCCGCGGCGCTGGGCCTGGAGGGCCAGCTGGAAGCGGGTGGCGGCGCTTAGCCTGGCCATGAGGAGCTCCACCCGCCGGAACAGGGTGCGGCGGCTGATGCCCAGCTCCCGGGCGATGGCCTCGTCGCAGACCCCGCCCGCGAGCAGGGCCAGCAGGCGCCGGTCGGCGGCCGAGGGCGGCCGGCCCGCTCCCGCCCGGTCGTGCCCGGACCGCACGAGGGACGGCCGGGAGCCGTGCAGGGGCAGCGCCGCCTGCCAGGTCTGCTCGAAGAGGGCCGTGAGCGCCGAGAACAGCCCGCAGGGCTGGACGACCAGGAGCGTGTGGTGGTCGTCCACCTCGTGGATCGACAGGGAGACCAGGGCGCAGGCCTCGTCGATGATGATCAGTTTCACGGGGACCGCGGACACCACCCTGGCCTGCTCCCCCGCGGCGATGCACGGCTCGATGCTGCGGGCCAGGTTGCCGGGGTGCTCCAGGGAATCGCGGGAGTACACCACCCGCTGGGTCACCCCGCGGGCCAGGGTTGCGAGGGACTCGTCGGTGGCCGTGGGGATGGGGAAGTACGGCGGGGAGTCGAGCTGGCGGATCTGCTCGCAGGCGCTGGCCCAGGCCTGGCGCAGCCGCGGTCCGATGTCCTCGCCGGTGACGACCTCGACCGGGCCGTGCCCGCGGCCCCCCGCGGACACCCCCGGCCGCCGGCGGCGGAAGGCCTCGAAGGCCCCGGTGACGGTGATCCGGGAGGCGTCGAGCTCGGCCTCGCGGCGGCGGCCGAGGAGCTGGAGCCCGGCGGCGGGCGGCAGCGGGGCCACCGCCTCGCCGCCGTCGGCCGGAGTGCTGACGAGGCCCGCCCCGGCGAGTTCGGCGTACGCGGCGGACAGCTCGGGGCCGGTCAGGCCGGTGGCCGCGCCGAGATCGGGCAGGCGGGCGGGGCCCGCCTCCAGCAGGGAGCGGTAGAGGAGGGCGGCCGTCCGCCCGAGGCCCAGCTGCCGGAGGGCGTCCCCGAGGGCCTCGCCCCCCTCGCTCCCCCCGGCCCCGCCGATCTCCGCCGTCGCCATGGGCGGCAAGGTACCAACGCGGTACGCCCGGCGCACCACCCCTGCCGGAGCCCGGGCGGGGGCCGGGGGGGGCGGGGGTGGTGCGGCCGGGCGTTCGGCCGTCAGCAGCCGGGCGTTCGGCCGTCAGTAGTCGATCGTGTTGTGGTGCAGGCAGGACAGCGGGCCCGCCCCCACGTCGTACCCGTCCGCCGCCCGCTGGCTCCAGAACTGGGCGAACGTACCGGAGACATGGCCGAGGAAGGTGTTCCACAGCGGTCCGGCCGGGTCCTCCGTGCAGGCGTCACCCGGCTCGTTCGAGGCGTCGTAGAGGTCGATCATGGCGCCGAGGGCGCGGCCCTCGACGGTGTCCCCGTTGTCCCAGTTGGCCGTGCCCCAGGTCGGCCCCTCCAGGTCCTGCGTACGGCCGCCGGGCCAGCGGAAGGTGGGATCGCCCAGCGCGGCGACGCCGAACCAGGTCGCGAAGCCCTCGGTCCACGCGCAGCCGGCCGAGCTGGTCTTCGTGATGTAGTGCGGGCTGCAGTTGGGGGAGGACGGGAAGGCGTCCTCGTACACGTCGTCCATCATCGCGTGGCCGAACTCGTGCAGGACGAGCACCGGCGCGTCGGGGTCTTCCGCGGCCAGGTGCACGGCGTTGCCCTGGGTGGAGTAGTACGTGCCGTCGGTGGAGTCGGGGGCCCAGTTGACCAGGCCGCGGCGGCAGGTGGTGTCCCGGGCGTCCCAGCAGGAGCCGGGCTTCCAGTTCCAGCCGGTGTTGACCGCGTCGAAGGCCTCGACCCCGCGCATCAGGGCGGCGTCGGCGGGCCGGAAGGCGCCGAAGTCGGCCGAGGTGCCGGTGGGGACGTTGGCGCGGGTCGCGGTGGCGAAACGATACGGCTGGCGGGACTTGCCGTTGCGTATCACCCAGTTCTGGTTCTCGGTGGCGAACTGGACGTACACGTCCTGGCCGCCGCCCTCCTCGTCGGTGTTGTCGAAGCACAGCCGGAAACCGCCGTCCGCGCCGGTGACCCCGCTCGCGAGCAGGTCGTCGGAGCCGCGCGCGTCGTCGTCGTACACCGCCACGCGTGCGTTGCCCGAGACCCGGGTGACCCCGGTGTGGTCCACGTAGTTCCACGTGCCGGTGGCGCAGGCGGTGCCGGCCGCGGCCGGGAACTGCTGCTGCGTGCGGGCCCTTTCGGCGGGCCGGTGGGCGAGCCCCGGCCGGAGGCGGCTCGCGCCGGGCGCGGCGGGCGCCGCCGCGCCGACGGCGGGCACCGGGATCCCGGCCACCGAGCGCCGAACCCCGACCGTCAGGAAGACGGAACCGCTGCCGGTGTCCGCGGCGTCGGCGGTGGAGGTTGCGGTGGCCCGGATGCCGGCCGGTCCCGGTGCCACCGCGCGGACGGTCCCGCTGAGCCGCCACGGGCGGCCCTGTCCCGTCCGGCCGGTGCCCTCGGCGCGGTGCACGCGGCCCCCGTGGGCCGGGACGAGGGAGCTGCGCGTGGCGGTGCGGAGCCCGGCGGGTGCGGTCGCCCACTCCAGCCCCGCGGGCAGCTGTACGTCGAGCCGCACGCCCGTGTCGCGGCCGGCGGTGCCGACCTCGATGTCGAGCCGGGCCGTACCGCCGAGCGCGGGCGCCCCGGACAGGTGGAGGGACACGGAAAGGCAGTGGGCCCGTTCGTCGGTGCGGTCCTGCGGGGGTGCGGACGGCCGGCAGGCGGCGGGGGCGGACGGGGCGGCGAGCGCAGCGGGGACGGCGGCCGGGGCCGGGGCCGCCGGGAGCACGCGTGCCTGCGCCCCGGCGGGTGCGGCCGCGAGTGCGAGCAGCAGCCCGCACACGGCGGCGCCCACCGCGTGGCGGTGATGCGTACGACTCAGGTGCATGGGGGGTCCTCTCGAGTCGGGGGAACTCGGTGCGGATGCGGGTTCTACCGGATCCCGCGCCCCCGTGGTGGCGGATCCGTGCCATCGGCTCGGATCGGCACACCCGCCAAGTCACAAGCAGGCCAACCTCGTCGGGACCGTGCTCGGACGTGCCGCAGGTCCGGGCGCGGCCCCTGCGCGGGGCGCGGCCGGACCGGCGGTTGCGGCGCCTCTCGCACCGGCGCCGGGCAGGGTCAGGAGTACACGTTCCAGTCGAGCGTGCCGCTCCAGGTGAGCTTGATCTCGCTGAGGTCGGCGGCCGCGGCGAGGCAGAAGACCGTACCCGCGCGGAAGTTGCTGCCGATCAGGTGGCGCCGGCCGTCGCTCAGCTCCACGCCCTGGCCTCCGACGCTGCGGTCCCCGCACTTGTACCACTTGACCGAGATGGGCAGGTCGAAGTCCGGGATCCGGAGGTAGACGTTCGAGCCGTTGGCGGTGATCGTGCGGCCGGTCTCGTAGTACGTGTACGAGCCGCCGACGCGGCCGGACACGTTCGTGGTCGTGGCGTGGGCGGGGCCGGTGGCCAGCACGGTCGCACCGGCCAGGGCGGCACCGGTGACGAGGAGCTTGCGGGCGGTTGCGCCGACTTTTCTTGTCACGGCAGGGGTGTCCTTCTCGGAAGGGGAGACGGGAGACGGGCGGCGGTCAGCAGTTGTCCCGGGTGGTGATGCGGAGCTTGTCGAGGGTGCCGATGCTCCGGAGGTCGTTGCGGATCTGACCGGCCTTGAGGCAGAGCGTGCGGCCGTTGGTGAAGTGCAGGATCGCGCCGCCGCGGTCGCGGGAGTTGTTCGCGATCTGCGCCCCCTTGCTCTCGGTCAGGTTCACCCAGCTCGACGTGACGGCCTCGTGGACGCCGGTCCGCACGTCACCGCCTTCCTTGTAGAAGCACACCGCGCCGACCGGACACCCCAGGCCGTCGGCCTGGGCGGCGGGGGCGGCGGCCAGTCCGGCGGCCGCGATCGCGGCGGTGCCGAGCAGGACGGAGAGCTTGGTCCTCAGAGTGGACTTCACGGGAAACCCTTCGCTGGATCGGGAGGGGAGGAACGGCCCCCGGCCGGGCCGGGGGCCGGCCCGGAAAGGGGTCCGGGCCGGCGCTTCCGGAGGCTGGGCTCCGTTCGCAGCAGAAGCATCGCCGCCGGTCCGCGGGCCCCGGAAGGCATGCCGGGTGAGAGCAAGTGGTCCTGAATGCTTGGTGTCATCCGGCCCGGACCGGCCCGGCCGGAACCTGTCTGGTGACGCGCCGCCCGCCGCTGGCATGATCGGCGCTCCGGCACCGTGCGGCCTGACCAGCCGCGCGCCTTCAGGGGGAGGGCCCAGGAATGGGTTCGGGATCGGTACGTCGTCGGCCTGCGCGGATACTGCGGCCGCACGTGCTCGGCTACAACGGCTTCCGCATGGAGCTCAGTGCGCCACGGCGGCGGCTGGAACTGCCGACGGGGTTCGTCACGCTCGTCTTCACGTTCAGCGAAGGGCTGTGGGTGTCCCGTGCGGACTCCCCGCGCCCGGTCTCGCTCGGCATGGTGAGCGGGCCGCACACCGGCCCGGCCGTCGGCGTGCACACGGGCGTGCTGTACGGGCTGGAGGTGAACATGACCCCGCTCGGCGCGTACCGCCTGTTCGGGATCCCCATGTGGCATTTCGAGGGGACCCACCTCGACCTGGTGGACGTCCTCGGGCGGCGCGGTGCCCAGCTCTGCGAGCAGCTGCACGGCCAGTGCTGCTGGGAGGCGCGGTTCGACCTGCTGGACCGGGAGTTCGCGGCCCGGCTGCCCGAGGGGCCGCAGGTGGCGCCGGAGGTCGGCTGGGCCCTGTCCCGGCTCTGGCGGGACGCGGGGTCACTGGCCGCGGTCACCGCGGGGACGGGCTGGAGCGCGCGGAACCTGCGGGCCCGGTTCCGCGAGCAGGTCGGGCTCTCGCCGAAGGGGATGGCCCGGATCTTCCGGCTCCAGAAGGCCCTGCGGCTGCTGACCGCGGGCACGGCGCCCGCGCAGGTGGCCGCGGTGTGCGGCTACCACGACCAGGCGCACTTCAGCCGGGACATGAAGGCCATGACCGGCCTGCCCCCTTCCCGCCTGCTCCGCCTCCGCGGCGGCCTCCCCCCGGGCTCCGTCCTCGACCGCGCCCCGGGCCGCATCACGAGCGTCCTCCTCCCGTCCTGACCCCGGGTATCCGCGGCCGGTGCCGCCGGGCCGGCCGGCCCTCGCCTGCGACTCGTCGGACCGGCCCCTGCGGGGGGTGGGTCAGGTGTTGGGGCAGATGATGAAGAGGGGGTGGGTGGTGCGGGTGGGGTGGGGGCCGGAAGTGGTGAGGGACTTGCGGATGTCGTGGAGGTGGTCCGGGGTGAGTTCCAGTGGGGGTTCGTCGGGCTGGTGGGTGGTGCGGATGGGGTAGTCCACGCCCGGCTCGGTCGTCATCTCGATGTGGCAGCCGAGCACGTGGGTGACGGTGCGGCCGGCGGTGAAGTCGATCAGGCGGTCGATGGTCCGGGTGAAGGCCGCCCAGTCGTCCACGTACAGCCGGCCGGGGTAGACCGTGTCCCCGGTCAGCAGGAAGCCGCTCCACGGGTCGTGGTAGGTGACCGCCGCCTCGTGGTGGCCGGGGGTGGCCAGGCATTCCAGGACGCGGCCGCCGAGGTCGATGCGGGCCACCGCGTCGGGGTCCGCGCCGAAGCCGAAGTACGCCCAGGCGGTGGCCCGGTCGGCGCCGACCACGGTGGTGTCCGGGCGGCCGGCGAACTGGCCGTCGCCCGCGACGTGGTCCCCGTGCGGGTGCGTGTGGAGCACCAGCAGCCCGTACGAGGGGCGGGGGTGGCGGGCGAGCCAGTCCTCGACGAGCCCGTCGACCACGCGGCGCAGCGGGAAGAACGCGGCGGACTCGGTGGCACCGGTGTCGATCAGCACCGCCCGTTCGTTCCCGAACAGCAGGAACAGGAACGGGGCCTCGTAGTTGATCGCCATGTTCTGCCGCAGGATCAGCGTGTGCTCGTCGTACGCGTGGACCTGGATGTCCGGATCCGTGTTGTGCTTGGCGGACGGCGAGCCGTGGATCCAGCGGACGCCCAGGGCCCGCCGCGGGAGGGTGCCGTCGAAGTCGATCGGGGACGTGCCTGCGTGCACGAGGTCTCCTCGCGTGCGTCGTCTTGGCAGGCCGGGTACGGCGCACATCTCGTCCGGGGCCGGCCCCTGCGGGCCGCCACGGGGAAGCTACCACGCCCTCCCCGGCCGTCCCCGGGGAACCCGGCACGCGCGGGAGGCCGGCACGCGCGGGAGGCCGCGCACCCGCGGGAGGCCGCGCACCCGCGAACGGCTGCGGACGCACGGGCGGCTGCGGACCCGCGCGACGACCGCGCACGCGCGGGCGGCCCCGCTCCGGTCGGGAGCGGGGCCGCCGCCTGCCGCGTGCGGGCGCCCGCCCTGCATGTCCGGGCGCCCGCCCTGCCTCCGTTCGCCGCGGTCAGCGGACGATCTGGAGGAGCTTGTTCGGCGAGCCGGTGCCGGGGCTGGTCACCTTGCCGGAGACGGCGCCGTTGACCAGGGCGGTCGCCACCTGGGACGGGCTGGCCGAGGTGTGCCCGGCCAGGTAGACGGCGGCCGCGCCGGCCACGTGCGGGGTGGCCATCGAGGTGCCGGAGATGGTGTTGGTGGCGGTGTCGGACGTGTTCCAGCCCGCCGTGATGGACACGCCGGGGGCGAACAGGTCCAGGACGGAGCCGTAGTTGGACCAGCTCGCCTTCGCGTCGGTGTTGTTCGTGGCGCCGACGGTGATGCCCTCGGTGACCCGCGCCGGGGAGGAGCTGCCCGCGTTGGCCCCGGAGTTGCCCGCGGCGATGGCGTAGGTGACCCCGTCCGCGATCGACCGGCGGACCGCGTTGTCCAGGGTGGTGGAGGCCCCGCCGCCCAGGGACAGGTTGGCCACGGCCGGGGCGCCCGCCTGGTGGTTGGCGGTGACCCAGTCGATGCCCGCGATGACCCCGGCGGTGGTGCCCGAGCCGTTGTTGTCGAGCACGCGGACGGCCACGACCTTGGCCTTCTTCGCGACTCCGTAGGTGGCCCCGGCGATGGTGGTCGCCACGTGGGTGCCGTGCCCGTTGCCGTCCTGGGCGACGCTGTCGTTCTCGACCGCGTCGAAGCCGTTGACGGCGCGGCCCGCGAACTCCTTGTGGGAGATGCGGACACCGGTGTCGATGACGTACGCGGTGACGCCCGAGCCGGCCGTGTCGGGGTACGTGTAGGTGCCGGACAGCGGCAGCGAGGGCTGGTCGATGCGGTCCAGGCCCCAGGGGGCGTTGGTCTGGGTGGCGTCGGACCGGACGATCTGGTCCTGCTCGACGGAGGCGACCGCGGGGTCTGCGGCGAGCTTGCGGGCCTGGGCGGCGGTGAGTTCGGCGGCGTAGCCGTTCAGCGCGGCGGAGAAGGTGTGCCGGACCGTGCCCCCGTGGCGGGCTATGAGCTGCTTGCCCCGGGCGGAGGCCGAGGAGAATCCGGCGGCGTTCTTGAGCGTGACGATGTAGCTGCCGGGGACGGCGGTCGGCGAACCGGCGGCCAGGACGGTGCCGATGGCGGGCGCCGCGGCCGTGGGGGCGGCCTGGGCCGGGGCCGTCGCGAGGGTGCCCAGCAGCGCGGTCGTGGCGGCCGCCGCGACGGCGGCGGCGGTACGGGTCCTGGTGCTGCGCTTGAGTGCCATGTCGAGGGATTCCTCACTCTGTGGCGGCGCCGGCCCGGGTGGGGCGGCGCGGCGTGGGGGCGTGTGTCGGGTGGGGTCGTACCGTCGTACGGTCCCGGCTGGCGGACGTCTCCGTCGCCGGTGTGTTCGAAACCGTCGCCCATCTCCACAGGTGGGACAAGGGAGTTGAGGGTTTGTCACATACATGCCACAGCGCCGACACGCCACCGCCCGGCTCACACGCGTCACCCGGCGGACGCATGAAATCCATGACATGTCCCTGCAATAAAGGGGGGTCGCGGGTGCATCCGCCCGCGACCCCCTTCCCACTCGTGCCCCGCACCTTCCGCCCGCGCCGCCCGGACCGCCGGGACCGCCCGGACCGCCGGGACCGCCAGGACCGCCAGGACCGCCAGGACCGCCCGGACCGCCGGGACCGCCCGCCTCAGGGCCGCCGGCCCCCGGCGCCGAGCACGACCTGCGGGACGCCCGTACCCGGGTGCGGTGCGATCTCGGCGTCCACGCGGTAGACCTCGGACAGCAGCGCGGGGGTGAGCACCTCCCGCGGGGTGCCCTCGGCCACGAGCCGGCCGTCCGCGAGCACGCAGATCCGGTCGCAGAACGCCGCCGCCAGGTTGAGGTCGTGCAGGGCCACGAGCGCCGTCACGCCGAGCCGGTGCACCAGGCGCAGCACGTCCAGCTGGTGCCGCAGGTCCAGGTGGTTGGTGGGCTCGTCGAGCACGAGCACGCCCGCCTGCTGGGCGAGCGCCCGGGCGATCATCACCCGCTGCTTCTCGCCGCCCGAGAGCCGGTCGTAGAGGGCGTGGGTGAGCCCGGTGAGCCCGAGTTCGGCGAGCGCGGCGGCGATGACGGCGCGGTCTTCGGCGTCGTCCCCGGCGAAGGCCTTCTTGTGCGGGGTCCGGCCCATCGCCACCACGTCGTACACGGTGAGCTGGAACTCCCCGGCCGTTTCCTGCAGGACGGCGGCCAGGCGGCGGGCCAGCGCCCGGCCCGGCATCCGCCACACGTCCTCGCCGTCGAGCAGGACCCGGCCGGAGGCGGGGCGCTGGGCCCGGTAGAGGGTCCGCAGCAGGGTGGACTTCCCGGCGCCGTTGGGCCCGACGAGTGCGACGACCTCGCCGGGCGCCACCCGCAGCGAGACCTCCCGTACGAGGTCCGCGCCGTCCACGGCGACGGACACGCGGGCCAGTTCGAGGGCGCCGGGCCGGGCGGGGGCGGGCCTGCCGTCCGGTGCGGCGGGGGTGCGTTCCGTCACGGGGTCCTCCGCCGCATCAGCCAGAGGAAGAACGGTCCGCCGGCGAGGGCGGTCAGGATGCCCACGGGGATCTCCTCCGGGCTCTTGAGCGTACGGGCCGCCAGATCGGCGGCGACGAGGAAGGCGGCCCCGAGGAGCGCGGCCGCGGGCAGGGCCCGCCGGTGGTCGGCGCCGACCAGGAGGCGGACCACGTGCGGCATGATCAGGCCGACGAAGCCGATCTGCCCACTCACCGCGACGATCGTGCCGATCATCAGCGCGACGAGCACGAACAGGGCCCCGCGGAAGCGGTGCACGTCCAGGCCGAGGGAGGCGGCGGCCTCCTCCCCGGCCAGCAGCAGGTTGAGCGGGCGGCACACTCCGAGCAGCACGGCCGTCCCGAGGAGTACGGCGGCGGCGGGGATCCCCACCGTGTCCCAGGTGGTGCCGGCCAGCCCGCCGAGCATCCAGCGCAGGGCCGACTGGGTCTTCTGCGGGTCGCCGGAGGTGACGATCAGGAAGCTGGCCACCGCGGAGAGGACCTCGGCCATGGCGACCCCGGCGAGGACCAGGCGCACGGTGGTCATGCGTCCGCCGGTGCGGGCCAGGAAGTAGACGGCGAGCAGGGCGGCGAGGGCCCCGCAGAACGCGGCTCCGGAGACGGACAGCACGCCGAACAGCGTGATGTCGAAGACGAGGACGAGCACGGCGCCGACGGAGGCGCCGGAGGACACCCCGAGCAGCATCGGGTCGGCGAGCTGGTTGCGCACCAGGGCCTGGAGGGCCGTCCCGGCCACCGCGAGTCCGGCGCCGACGGTCGCGGCCAGCAGGACCCGGGGCAGCCGGACCTCGAAGACGACCGTCTCGCGCACCGGCGTCCAGTCCGGCTCGGCGAGCGCGGGGTGGATGCGGTGCAGCAGGATCCCCCAGACCTGGCCGGCCGGGATGTGGATGGAGCCGGCGGCCACGGCGGCGGTGGCGGCGGCGAGGAGGAGCGCGGTGAGCAGCGCCAGGACCACGGGGTAGGGGATGCGGCGGCGGCCGCGGGGCCGGCGGTCCGCAGTGCCCGGGTCCGCCGGTGCGGGTGCGGCTTCGGGCGCGGGTGCGGACGCGGGTGCGGACGCGGGCACGGGTGCGGGCGCGGCTTCGGGCGCGGGTGTGGGCGCGGGCACGGGTGCGGGCGCGGCTTCCGGCCGGGGGCCGGTCACCGGAAGCGGTCCGGGTGGATCTGGCGGGCCAGGGAGTCGACCGCGGCGGGCACGCGTACGCCGAGGACGGCCGAGGAGAGCGGCAGGACGGCGAAGCGCTTGTTCCTGACGGCGGGTACGTCCCTGAGCGCGGGGCTGGACAGCAGGAACGCCTTCTTCTCCGCCACGGGCCGGTCCCCGTAGTCGTAGATGACGATGACCTCGGGGGCGCGCTCGGCGACCTGCTCGAAGGACACGTCGCCGAAGGCCTTGGGCACGTCGGCGAACACGTTCGTGCCGCCCGCGCGCTTGATGATCTCGTTGCCGATGCCCTTGCCGCCGGCGGTGAAGGCGGTCTTCTCGCCGCTGTCGTAGACGAAGACCGGGGCGGGCCGGACTCCGTTCAGCCGGCCCGCGACGGCGTCGAGCGTCGCGTGCAGCTTCTTCACGAGCTGTTCGGCCCGGTCCGGGACGCCGAAGATCCGGGCGACGGTGCGTATCTCCTCGTCCATGGCGGCCGTGGTCACGGGCCCGGGCGTGCAGCCTTCGATGTTGAGGTGGGTGTGGATGCCGGCCTTGGCGAGGGCGGTGCGGCCGCGGCCCTCCTTCTCGTCGAAGGTGGAGGTGAAACCGCCGTAGACGAGGTCGGGTTCGGCGGCGAGGAGGGCCTCGGCGGAGGGGTACTCCTTGGAGAGGACCTCGATCCGGTCGTAGGCGGCCCGGTACTCGGGGAGGATCCGGTCGTCGAGGTACCCGGTGGCGGTGACCGACTTTTCGAGGCCGAGGGCGAGGAGCAGCTCGGTGGCGTGCTGGTTGAGGGCCACCGTGCGCTGCGGCGGGCGCCGGTAGGTGGTCGAGACCCCGCAGTTGGAGACGGTGAGCGGGTAGCCGGCGGCTGCCGGTGCTCCGACCCCGCCGGAGGTCTCCGTACGGGGGGATCCTCCGCAGGAGGTGGTGGCGAGCAGCGCGGCCGCCGTGGCGGCGAGGAGCGCCGTCCGGCGTGGCACCGCGGCCCTCGCCGGCTTCGGATTCGGCTTCGGCTTCGTGGTCATCGTCATCGGCCCGTTCGTCCGTGCCGGACGGAATCGGGTGCGTGGCGGTGCGCCCCGTGCGCGGGCGCGCAGGGGCGGAGGCGACCACACCGTAGTCCGCGACGGCGTTCTGTGGTTCGGTGACTCGGCTCCAGGCAATCCGGCTCGCCCGGGACGTGAGCCGGGCCTACGGTTGCGGGTCAGCGCCGGAATTCGACCGGCTTCCCCTGAGGCTGAGGGTGTATCGGCCGCCATGCAACACGGTCGTGGCCTGCACGTCAAGGCGGGGCAGGGGGGCCAACACCGGCTCCCACCTGGGATGTTGGGCATGACCATGACGACTTTCGGCCACTCCGCCCCCACCGGGCGGCGCCCGGATGCCGCCGGCCGGGGCACGCGGCTGCCCCCACCGGGCGGCGCCCGGCCGGGCCCCGGGGTACAGGACTGCCGGGGTCCGGGCGGCGCGTCCCGGTGCGTGCGGCCGGTGCAGGTGCTGACCTGGAACCCGACACCACGGGAGGTGCGATGCCAGGTCAGCAGGCGGACGGGCCGGCGGGCGACGGGGACCGGCCGTTCCTGCGCAAGCCGCAGGGTGTGGTCTCCGTGGCCGCCGGGGTGACGGCGATCCTCATCGCGGTCCTGGGGATCGTCTTCGACTTCTTCCCGGGGTGCAGACCCGAGCCCCCGACGCCCCGGCTGGAGATCTCCGACGTGGACGTGGCCCGCGAGCAGGACATCGCGGCCGACTGGACCCTCGGCGAGGAGCCGCAGCCGGACCTGCGCAACTGGACCTCCTCGGTGCTCTCGGTCGCGCTGCGCAACCGCTCCGAGGACGAGGTGCTGGTGACGGGGGCGGAGTTCGCCTTCCGTTCCGTCACCGCGCTGGGCTGCCCGTACGGGGCGGGCGGTGCGGTGGTCAAGGCGCGGTACGACGTCAAGGTGCCGCTGAACCCGGCCACCCCGTTCACCCGGTCCCGTCCGCTGAAGTTCGAGGTGCCGGCGCACGGGAACGAGCGCATCGGGTTCACCGTGGGACCGGAGGTCTTCGGCGACGGCTCCCTGCCCACCGTCTACACCTTCACGCTCACGCTCTCCGCCGACGACGGGAGCCGGCCGGCCACGCCCCCGGTGGTCCTGATGAACCCCCAGGGCACGGAGGCGGTGCTCCAGGCGGCGGAGCAGGCCGTGAAGGGCGGCGGCGGCTTCGCGACCCCGGCGTGCGTGCGCGAGCAGGCGCGCAAGGCCCGCGAGATCCTCGCGAGCAGCGCCCTGGTCTCCCCCGAGCTGAAGGAGTACGCCGGGGAACTCGCCCGGCTGGCGGCCCTGCCCGGGCCGGCGGCCGGAACGCCCTCCCCTGCCGGCTGAGCGGCGGCCCGCGGCGGGGGCTCAGGAGCGCGCCGGAGCGGGGTCGGGCGGGTGCGGGCCGGTCCGGCCGGGGTGGAAGTGGAACCGGTGGATCCCCTGGCTGCTCCCGGCCAGCAGCTCGCGGCCGTCGGAGGTCCAGGTGCAGGCGTGGAGCGGAACGTCGGTGCGCATCATCGTGCGGGGGCCCGTGTGGGGGCGGGCGCCGGAGCGCGCCCAGACCCGCAGGGTGCGGTCCGCACCGGCGGAGGCGATCCAGGCGCCGTCCGGGGACACGGCCACGGCGTTGACGCGCGCGGTGTGCCCGCGCAGGACGGCGAGAGGGCTGCGGGAGGCCGCGTCCCAGAGGCGTACCGTGCCGTCCCCGCCCGCGCTGGCGATCCACGT
This sequence comes from Streptomyces sp. NPDC030809, assembly GCF_055572195.1. Taxonomy (NCBI): domain Bacteria; kingdom Bacillati; phylum Actinomycetota; class Actinomycetes; order Kitasatosporales; family Streptomycetaceae; genus Streptomyces; species Streptomyces sp. NPDC030809. Next base: position 59,091 of record NZ_JBVIDV010000015.1, on the reverse strand, counting down.
GCCGTCGGGGGAGACGGCCACGTCGTGGATGCCGTCGACGGGGAGGTCCATGGCCTGGAGTCCGGCGAGACCGGCGGTGTGGCCCCGGAGTTCGGCACGCAGGGTGCCGGTGGCCACGTCCCACAGGCGCAGGACGTTGTCCGCGCCGCCGGTGACGAGCCAGGTGCCGTCGGGGGCGATCGCCAGGGCGGCTTCCCGGCCGGCCGGTTCCGCGAGGGCACCGAGACACGTGTACGTCGCCGTGTCCCACAGGAGCACGCTGCCGTCGTTGGCGGCACTGGCGAACCAGGTGCCGTCGGTGGCGAACGCGATGCCGCACACCGCGCCGCGGTGGCCGACGAGCGTGACGATCTCGGTGCCCGTACCCGTGCCGGTGCCCGCTCCCGTTCCGGAATCGGCCTCTGATCCGGCGTCTGAGCCGGCGTCTGATCCGGCCTCCGGTCCGGCCTCCGGTCCGGCCTCTCCTCCGGCCTCCGGTCCGGTGCCGTGGCCGGTGTCCCAGATGACGAGCGTGTCGCGATGGGCCTGTACGAGCCGGCCGCCGTCGGGAGACACGGCCATGCGCCCGCTGATGCTGATGTCGATGCCGAGCCGGGCGATGCGCGCTCCGGAGGCGGTCTCGCGGACCACCACCCATCCGTCCGACGCGGTCACCGTCACCGTCCAGGCGCCGTTCAGCGACAGTGCCGGTTCGCTCCAGGGACGCTCGTCGGCCGGGTCCGCCGGTGCCCGGCCGGGAGCCGCCGCCGTCCGGAGGGGGTCCACGACGGGGACCGGGACCGGGACGGCCCTGCGGGCTGCCGCCACCTCCCACACCCGTACGGTCTCCTCCCCCGCCGTGGCGATCCAGAGGCCGTCCGGGGAGACGGCGAGGGCGCTGGCCCGCGGGGCACTGAAACGGCCGATCACCTCCCAGGTCTCGGTGGACAGCAGCTGCACCGCCCCGGTGGCGAGCCAGGAGCCGTCGGGGGCGGCCGCCAGCCGGAAGCCCGGCGCCCGGGGTATCTCCGCCGTTTCGGCACCGGTGGCGGCGTCCCAGATCCGGACGCGGGTGCCCGTCCCCGTGGCGACGCGTGCGCCGTCGGGGATGACCGCCACGGCGCGCACCAGCAGGTCCGGGTCGGTGGCCAGGCCGTGGGTCGGGGCCCAGGTGGCGGTGTCCCACACGAGGACCTCCCCGGTGTCGTCCCGGGTCACCAGGTAGCTGCCGTCCGGGGCGGCCGCCATGTCGAGGACCCGGCCCGCGTGCCAGGTCATCCCGGCGGTGCGCGTCCACGTCGCGCTCGACCACACCACGACGGCGCCGTCGCTGTCGCCGGTGGCCAGCCAGCTGCCGTCCGGGCCGGCCGCGACTGCCCAGAGCTCCCCCACGTGGCCGTTCAGCGCGGCCCGTTCGGTACGGGTGCCCACGTCCCAGATGCGCACCGTCCGGTCGGTGCCGACGGCGGCCAGCCAGGTGCCGTCGGGGGCGACCGCCAGGGCCCGGGCGAAGCCGGTGCCCGCGGTGAGCCGGCAGACCTCCGTGGCCGTGGCCACGTCCCACAGGCGTACGTGCCCGTCCCGGCAGGCGGTGGCCAGCCAGGAGCTGTCCGGTGCAATGGCCACCGCGACGACCTCGTCGGGGTGGTGCAGGCCGCGCAGCAGGGCGGGGTCGGGGAGGTCGGGCAGCGGCCAGGCGTTGGTCAGGGCGGGGTGTTCCGCGTCCGCCGGATGGCGGCCCGTCAGCTGGTCCCGCCAGCCCGGCAGGTCGCCGAGCCGGCTGTACAGGACGGCGGTCAGGGCGTGCTCGGGGTCGGTGGGCCGGAGGTGGTGGGCGGCCCGGGCGAGGTCGCGGGAGCGCGCCGCTGCGAGACCGGTCGGCACCTCCGCGAGGTCGGCCAGGGCCGCGGTGGCCCCGCGCTGGTGCAGCCGGGCCGCGATCCAGCGCAGGTCGGTGGCGACGGCCTCGGCCTCCTCGGTGCGCCCGGCGGCCAGCAGATGGGGCACCAGCCGGTCCAGGAGATAGCCGTGCGGGGTGTCCCACCAGGCGGTCTCCGCACCCCCGGCCCCGACGGCATCCGCGCCCTCCGGGCCCCCGCCCACCCCCGGCGGCCCCGATTCCCCGCCCGCAAGCCGCACACCCGCACCCGCACCCGGCGGCTCCGCCCCGGCACCGCACACGTCCGCGTCCGCGCGCACCAGACCCGCATCCGCACCCCGTGCACCCGCGCCCGGGTCCGAGCCCGCACCCGCACCCGCACCCGCCGGCTCCCTGCCGGCGCCCCGCGCGTCCATCTCCCCGCCCGGGAGACCCGTACCCGCACCCCGCACACCCGCACCCGCACCCGCACCCGGCGGGTCCGCGTCCCCGCCCCGCAGCTCCCCCGCCGCCGCGTCCAGCAGGGCGGCATGGGTCGTGGCGAGGCCGGTGGGGTCGAGGAGGTGGCGGAGGTAGTCGCGGATCACGTCGTGGAGGGTGAGCCGGCCGCCGTGTTCCGGGTCGAGGGCGATCAGCGAGAGTCCGGCCAGGCGCCGGCACAGGTCCCGGCTCTCCTCCCCGGTGAGCCCCGCGGTCTGCCGCCAGAGCAGGGCGGCGAGGGCGACGGGCACGGCCTCGTCCTCGGCGAAGACGCCGAGTTCGGCGAAGCGCCGGAGGCCGCCGTCGGGCAGGAGCTCGGTGGCGGCCGCCACGGTGGCGCGTACCGCCCGCGCCCGTTCCCGCGGATCGTCGAGGCCGAGCGGCTCCCGCGGGTCGGCCCCGGTCGGCCCGTGTTCGCGCAGCCGGGCCAGGACCCCCCGGGCGGCGGCGGCCGGACCGGCCCCGGTGCGGATCTCGGCGGCGATCAGCCGGTTGGCCAGCCGCAGCAGCAGAGGCCAGCGGCCGGAGACCGCGAGCAGGTCCGCCACGGTCTGCGGGGGCAGCGGCGGCAGCTCCCAGGTGAGGACCGCCCGGGCCTGTGCGGGGCTCATGGCGTCGACGGGCACGGCGGCGGCCTGCGGGACGAGTCCGGGGATCCGCGTGGTGACCAGCCGTACGCAGTTGCGGCCGCCCTGGAGGAAGGGCTCCAACTGCTCGCGTTCCCATACGTCGTCCAGGACGAGCAGGGTGCGCGGACGCTCGTCGAGGAGTGCGCCCAGGCGGGCGCCCGCCAGGTCCGGGTCGCTGAACCGGGCGGTGTCCCCGGTGACGAACTCGCAGACCTCCGCGACCTTGGCCGCGAGTGCGGCCCGCCCGCGGACCTCCCGGCCCACCGTCACGAAGAAGACCCGCCCGCGGAACCTGCGCCGGACCCTGGGGCTGGCGCACACCAGCTGCGCCAGGGTGGTCTTGCCGAACCCGCCCGCCCCGGCGAAGCCGGTCGTGATGCCCACCGTGCGCGGCCCGCGCGCGCAGACCGCCCGGACCACCGCCGCGGCCTCGGTCCGGCCCACCACCCAGCCGGGCACCACGGGCGGCGCCGGCAGCGGGGGATCGCCCGCGACCGCCGCCGACCCGATCCGCTGGACCAGCAGGGCCAGGGCGGCCCCGAGCACGGTCAGGGCGGCGCTGCTCGGCCACGGATACCGCCGCAGGAGGTCGAGCGGCCCCCACGCGCCCTGTGAGGAGGCCTCGTTCAGGGCGAGTCCGAGCAGGGAGGCCACCACCGCGGCGGTCACCGCCAGCACGACCGACGCGGCCACCCGCATGCGCCCCATCCCCCTCACTCTCCCGTCCCCCTCGCCGTCCCCATCCCCACGCGCCACCGGCCCCAGACCGGTTGAGTACCCGTACTCATGATCGACGGACGCCCCGGCCCGCAGGCTGTGCCCATGAACGCAACCGCCCGCTCCACCCGTTCCACTGCCCGTTCCACTGCCCGTGCCGCGCGTCCGCTGCGCCGCCCGCTGTGCGCATTCGCGGCCACCGCCCTCGCCGCGCTGGCCCTCACCGCCTGCGGCGCCGAGCGGACGGATGCGGGCGGACCGGCGGCGCCCGGCAGCCCCGCCGCGGCGGGCGCGGCGGCAGCGGCCGGGGCCGGCTCCGGGGAGGAGGCCGCGTTCGCCGCCCTGCTGGAGCGCGTGGCCCGGTCCTGCCCGCCCGCGGGCCGGCCCGTGCCGCTGCCTCCGACCCCGCGCCCGGCACCGGACGGCTCCGCGCCGGTCGGCCCCGACACGGCGCCCGAGCCTCCGCTCCCGGCCACGGCGACGCAGCTGGACTCGCGCGACTGGTGCGCGAGCGCCCGCCACGAGGAGCGCATCGCCCAGGCCCTGTGGGACCTGCCGGCCCCCACCCCCGCCGAGGTCAGGAAGGTCCTGAACGGCCTCGGTTACCTCGACTCCCGCATCCACGGCCTGACCGCCTCCGGCCCGGCCACCCGCTTCCTCCTCGACCTGCGCACCGGCGGCGGCCGGCTCTGCCTGGCCGGCACGGCGGCGGGCGAGGACACGGTCGTCGACAAGTGCGTGGCCCCGAAGGCGGGACCGTTTGCGGTGTCAGGCTGACACGGGCCGGATCCGACCGCGCAGGAGGCAGAACTCGTTGCCCTCCGGGTCGGCCAGGACGTGCCAGCTCTCCTTGCCCGTCTGGCCCACGTCGGCGGGCCGGGCGCCGAGGGCGAGCAGGCGCTCCAGCTCGGCGTCCTGTTCGCGGTCGGTTGCGTTGACGTCGATGTGGAGGGGCAGCTTCGCGGCCCGGGGGTCGCTGCCGGGGCTCAGGACGAGGATGGGCTGCGGTCCGCCGAAACCGGCATCGGGCGGCCCGATCGCGATGCTTCCGTCTTCTTCCCGTTCGAGTTCGACGTAGCCGAGGACCTGGCTCCAGAACGCGGCGAGCCGTTCGGGGTCGGCGCAGTCGAGGACGAGTTCGCTGATGCGGCATGCCATGCCCACAGTGTAGGCAGAGGACCTCGAACACCCCTGCGTGACACAGGAGTTGCCGCGCAATGGCGGAGTGGTTGCGCAGGAGCTGCGGAGGCGTTGCGCCGGAGTTTCCCCCGCACCGCGGCGGCCGTGTCAAGCCCCGGGCTCCACACTGGCCGCCACCGGCCGAGTGGCGGGGTCTGCGGTTCACCCGCGGGACACCTGAGCAACCTCAAGCCATCACCGGGACGCTTTATCCCGCCTTTACGTTCCGTGACGCCCTCTCCCACGAGCGAAAGGTTTCGCATGCCCAGTCGGAAGACCACCACGGTGGCTCTCGTCGGCACCCTCGCCTCGGCCGCCCTCGCGGCCACTGCACTGACCGCCCTCGCGCCCACCGCCTCCGCGGCGGGCACCACCTTCGCCGCGACCGCGGACGCCTACGTGGACGGCGCCAACACGGCCACGAACTACGGTGCCTCGCAGCAGCTCGGCGTGGACGGCAGCCCGGTCAAGCAGATGCTGCTCAAGTTCGACGTCTCGGGCCTCGCCCAGCCGGTCACCAAGGCCACCCTCCGGGTCCACGTGGACGACGTGTCCGGCGCGGAGAGCAGCAGCGGCGGCACCTTCCGCGCGATGTCGAACACCACCTGGTCCGAGACCTCCGTCACGTACGCCAACCGGCCGGCGATCGACGGTGCCACCCTCGGCACCCTCGGCGCGGTCGCGCGCAACTCCTGGTACGAGGTCGACGTCACCTCGTACGTCACCGGCAACGGCACCTTCGGCATCGGCGTGACCTCGTCGAGCAGCAACGGGGCCGACTACGACTCCCGGGAGACCGGCGCCACCGCCCCGCAGCTGGTGATCGAGACGGGCAGCGGCCCGACCCCGACCCCCTCGGCCTCCACCACCCCGCCGACCGGCGACCCGGTGCTCGTGGGCGCCGGGGACATCGCCACCTCGGGCTCCGGCGACAGCGTGACGGCGAACCTGCTCGACACCATCCCCGGCACGGTGTTCACCACCGGTGACAACGCCTACCCGGACGGCACCGCCTCCGACTTCAGCACGTACTACGAGCCGACCTGGGGCCGCCACAAGGCCCGGACCCGCCCGGTGCCCGGCAACCACGACTACCACACCTCCGGAGCCTCCGGCTACTACGGCTACTTCGGGGCCAACGCCGGTCCCTCGGGCCGCGGTTACTACTCGTACGACCTGGGCAACTGGCACGTGGTCGCCCTCAACTCCGAGACCTCCATGGCGGTGGGCTCGGCCCAGGAGCAGTGGCTGCGCTCCGACCTCGCGGCCAGCACCAAGCCGTGCACCGTGGCCCTGTGGCACAAGCCGCGCTGGACGTCGAGCTCCAGCCACGCAGGCGACCCCTCCACCGGCCCGCTCGTGCAGGCGCTGTACGACAACAACGCCGAGGTCATCCTCACCGGCCACAACCACCAGTACGAGCGGTTCGCCCCGCAGAACCCCAGCGGGCAGCTCGACACGGCGCGCGGCCTGCGGCAGTTCGTCGCGGGCATGGGCGGCGCGAGCCTGTACGGCTTCGGCACCCTCCAGCCGAACAGCGAGGCCCGCAACAACGACACCTTCGGCGTCCTGAAGCTGACCCTGCACGCGAACAGCTACGACTGGCAGTTCGTCCCGCAGGCGGGCAAGACGTACAACGACAGCGGCTCCGGCACCTGCCACTGATCCTGCCCGCCCCCGGCCGCACACCGCCCCGCCCCGCCGCCGTCCGCGGCGAGGGAGGGGCGGGTGCGGCCCCCTCCCCCCGGAGGTCACCACCCCGTGTATCTCTCCACGATCGGCAGGACGGAGCTGCCGGCCGATGCCTCTGACGCCTCCGGCGCGCGTCGGCGCAGCCGCTGGACCACGGTCGGGGGCAACGTCCTCGCGCTGGGCACCGTCAGCCTGATCACCGACGTCTCCGCGGAGATGGTCACCGCGGTCCTGCCCCTGTACCTGGTCCTCGGCCTCCAGCTCAGCCCGGCCGCGTACGGCGCCCTCGACGGCCTCAACACCGGAGCCACCGCCCTGCTCCGGCTCGCCGGCGGGTACACCGCCGACCGGGTCAGCCGCCGCAAGGCGGTCGCCGGGGCCGGATACGGCCTCTCGGCACTGGCCAAGCTCGGACTCCTCGCCGCGGGCGGCTCGGCCCCGGCGCTCGGGCTGGTGCTCACCGCCGACCGGGCCGGCAAGGGCCTGCGCACGGCCCCGCGGGACGCGCTCCTCACCCTGTCCGCCCCCGCGCACGCACTCGGCCGGGCCTTCGGGGTGCACCGGGCCATGGACAGCATCGGCGCCTTCGCCGGCCCCCTGGTGGCCCTGGGCGTGCTGACGGCCGCCGGCCAGTCCTTCGACGCCGTCTTCGTCACCAGCTTCTGCGTGGCGGCCCTCGGCGTCCTGGTCCTCGTCCTCTTCGTACGGGACCACCGGGAGGCCCGGCCGCCGTCCGGCACCGTCTCCCCGCGCGCCGTCGGCCGGCTGCTGCGGGCCCGGCCGGTGCAGCGCCTCGTGGCCGCCGCCTGCCTGCTGGGCCTGGCCACCATCGGCGACGGGTTCGTCTACCTGCTGCTCCAGCGGCGCGAGTCCCTGTCCATGGGCTGGTTCCCGCTGCTTGCCGTCGGCACCAGCCTCTCCTACCTGCTGCTGGCCGCCCCGCTCGGCGCCCTCGCCGACCGCGTCGGGAGGCTGCCGGTGATGCTCGGCGGCTACGGCGTACTGGCGCTGGTCTACCTGCTGCTGCAAGGCCCGCTCGACGGCCCGCTGCTCCTCGTCCTGGTCCTGGCCCTCAACGGCGCCTTCTACGCGGCCACCGAGGGCGTGCTGCTGGCGCTCGCCGCGCCCGTGCTGCCGGAACGGCTGCGGACCACGGGCATCGCCCTGATCCAGAGCGGCCAGGCCCTGGCCTACCTCGGCTCGTCGGTGCTCTTCGGGCTGGCGTGGCAGACGTGGGGACCGGCCGCCGCGAGCCGGGGCGCGGCGGTCTGCGTACTCGCCGGCGCGGCGGCCACGGCCTTCCTGCTGGCGACCGGCCGCCGGTCCGGCGGGGGCGGGGGCGCCGGCTCGGAGGCGGACGCGGGCACGGGCCCGGGCTCGGATGCAGGCACGGGCACGGGCACGGCCTCGGATGCAGGCACGGGCACGGACGCAGGCACGGGCACGGGCTCGGGCACGGGCTCGGGCTCGGGCTCGGGCTCGGGCTCGGGCTCGGGCTCGGACACAGATGCGTACGCGGCCTCGGACACCGCCTCGGACGCGGAAGAGAACACGAACGAAAGGACCGGTACCCGCTCGTGAACGGCCCCAGCCGGCGCGCCAGGATCCTCGTCACGGCGCTCGCCGCCGTCCTGCTCGCGGCCGTGGCGACCACCGCCGTGGTCCTCGGCCGCCAGAACGCGGCGTCCGCCTCCTCCGCGGCCGCCACCGCCACCGGAAGCGGAAGCGGAAGCGGCGGCGGCGGCACCGGCCGCTTCCCCGCCGGCGCCCGGGTCCGGGTGCTGAGCAACGGCCTCCTGTCCGCCGTGTCCCTCGCCGACCCCGCCGGCCCGCGCACCGTCACCGGGCAGCACTGCGACCGCGCGTACACCGCCGGCGGCACCACCTCCTGCCTGACCCCCGCCGGAGCCCTCAGCGCGCCCCGGCTGCTGGTCCTCGGCCCCGACCTCCGGGTGCGGCGCAGCGTCCCCCTGTCCGGCCTGCCCAACCGGACCCGGGTCTCCCCCGACGGCCGCAAGGTCGCGTGGACCCTGTTCGTGGGCGGGGACTCGTACGCCGGCGGGGGCTTCTCCACCCGCACGGGCATCCTCGACACGCGCACCGGGGAACGCATCGACTCCCTGGAGGAGTTCGCATACCTCCGGGACGGGCTCCGGCACCGGGCGGCGGACATCAACGTGTGGGGCGTCACCTTCACCGCCGACTCCGACCGCTTCTACGCGACGGTCTCCAGCGGGGGCACCCGCTCCCTGGTGGCCGGGGACCTCGCCAGCCGGACCCTGCGCGCGCTGGCCGACAACGTGGAGTGCCCCTCGCTGTCCCCCGACGGCACCCGGATCGCCTTCAAGCAGGCGATCGGCGCCGACCCCGCGAAGGGCTGGCGCCTGACCGTCCTCGACCTCGCGACCCTGCGCCGCACGGAGTCCGCCGAGACCCGCTCGGTGGACGACCAGGCCGCCTGGCTCGACGACCGCACCCTCGCGTACGGGCTCCAGCGCGGGGACGGGACGAACGACGTGTGGACGGTCCCGGCAGACGGCAGCGGCAAGCCCCGCGTCCTCGTGCCGGGCGCCAACTCGCCTGCGGTGCTGGCGGGGACGGGCTGAGGGCCGGGCCGGGCCGGGCCGGAGCCACGGTCGGGGGGCGGCCTTCACGCCCCTGCCCCCGACCCCTCCCGGCCCGGCCCCTCCCGGCCCGACCCCTCCCGGCCCGGCTACCCGAGGGTCCCGGGCGGGGCGAACACGGCCCGGTGCTCGCGGAGGAAGGCGCCGAGCGTCCGGGCGGGCCGCCCGAGGACCCGTTCCACGGTCCGGTTCGCGGTTTCGGGCCGGGCGACGGCCAGTTGCCGGATCTCCACCACGTGCCGGGCGAGCCAGCCGGGCATCCCCGCCACCGCGGTCAGGTGACCGTGGAAGGCCTCCGGCGGCAGGTCCACGTACCGCACGGCGCGGCCGGTCACCTCGGTCAGCAGCGCCGCCACCTGCCGCTGGGTGAACGCCTCGGGACCGGTCAGCGTGTACGTCCCGCCCGCGAGCCCGGGACGCAGCAGCGCCTCGGCCGCCACCTCGGCGATGTCGCGTACGTCGACGTAGGTGCAGGGCGCGTCGCCGAGCGAGCCGGTCAGCACCCCGGTGGCGATCGCGGGCGCGTCCAGCAGGAGCTTCTGCATGAACGCGTACGGCCGCAGGATCGTCCCCGTCATCGGCGAGGCGGCGAGGCGGTCTTCGATCCGCCGGTGCCCGCGGGAGACGGCCACCGGGGAGTCGGGTTCGGCGGCCGGGGCGGACAGCTTGACCACGTGCCGTACGCCGCTCAGCGCGGCCGCGTCCAGCACGTTGCACTCCAGCTCCACCTGGCGGGGGCCGTTGGCCATGGCGAGGAAGAGCTGCGTGGAGCCGGCGAACGCGGCGCGGAGCGACTGCGCATCCGCCGCGTCCGCACCGACGACCTGCACGGGCACCGGCCCGTCGGCCACGGCGCGCAGGGCCCCGGGGGTACGAGTGACGGCCCGGACGGGCACGCCGAGTTCGAGGAGGCGGCGCAGCAGCGCCCCGCCGGTGGCGCCGGTCGCGCCCATGAGGGTGATCACAGGGATCCTGCCTTTCGGGTGGTGGTGGAGGAGGAGGGCCGGGGGCGCGGCTGCGGCTGGTCGGCAGTGGCGCCGCGCCAGCGCCAGCCGATGACCGCCGCGGCCACGGCGGCCGACAACGGCAGGTCCGTACGCAGCCGTTCGGGCCGCCAGCCGGGACCGGACGGGCCCCCGTACCCGGCCCCCGAGTCGGACGTGAGCCAGTCGAGCGTGAGCCAGTCGGGGGCGAAGCCCTCGGACCCGAAGAACCCGACCGGGAGGCACTCGGCCGCGAACCATCCGGCCGGAGCCGCCACGGCCGCGGCCCCGAGCGCCAGCCCCGCGGCGAACACCGCCCGCGGCGCCCCCCGGCCGCCGCCGTGCACCGGCCGCCCGCGCGCCTTCAACAGCGTCCCGACCACGGCGGCCACCAGTGCCGAGGTTCCCCCGATGGAGGTGGCGGCGGCCACGACCAGCTCGGGCCTGCCGCCGACCACCCCGCCGAGTCCCGCGCTGAGCGCCGGCGCCAGATAAGCGGCCAGCACCTCCTTCCAGAGGACGAACGGACGGGCCTTGCGCGTACTCCTCATGCGAAGCCTCACTCCTCATCACCAACCATGTAATTAGGAAGCTAACTACTACGCCAAAAAGAAAGCCGCCCCTCCGAAGAGGCGGCCGCTTTCACGCCACAGCAAGCCACGAACTGCAGACCGCAGACGACGGACTACGGATTGCGGATTGCGGATTGCGGATTGCGGATTGCGGACTACGGACTACGGACTGCTCAACGCCCCGATCCCCCGCGTGATCCGCTCCAGGAGCCCGAGGAACACGGCACGCTCCTCCACCGTCAGATCCCCGACCATCGCCTGGAGCCGCGCGAAGTGATCGCCGGCCATGTCGTGCAGCCGCCGGGCGCCGCGCGCGGTGAGCACGACCACACTGCCGCGCCCGTCCTCCGCGGACGCCCGCCGCGCGACCAGCCCCTCCCGCTCCAGCCCGTCCACCAGCCCGGTCACGGTCGCCCGCGAAACACCGAGGCTCTGCGCGAGCCGCGAAGGAGACTTCTCCCCATCGGCGTCCTCCAGGTCCACGAGCAGCCGGTAACGCCCCGCAGACAGCCCGGACCGCGCGAAATGCACCTCGGACGCCCGGTCCAGCCGCGCCCCCGCATCCATCAGCCGCACCGCGACGAGCACCGCCTGCGGATCGGCGTCCAGCCCGTACCGCTCGATCTGCCGCCGCGCCTGCTCCAACGTGGGCGCCACCACGGGGCCCTGCGCATCACCACTACTCACACAAACAAATATGGCACCAAACTACATGCCGGTCAACCGCGGGAGCACCCCTCGGGCGCGGCGGGCTCGTACACGAAGCCGGTCAGGGGGGCGAGGACCTTCCAGTCGAGGGTTTCGTAGAGCGCCCGGCCCTGGACGGTCGCGCCCAGGATGCCGGTGGTCGCACCCCGGTCGAGGGCCGCGTCGGTGAGTGCGCCCATCACGAGCGTGCCGAGGCCGCGGCGCCGGTGCGCCGGCTCGGTGGCGATCTGGTCGAAGACGCAGGCGGCGCCCGCCAGCCCGGCCTGGCCGCGGGCGGCGAGCTCACCGCCCGCGGCCAGGATCCGTACGGTCAGGAGCCCGTCGGTGTGCTCGGTGGCGGCGGTGTAGCCCTCGGGCGTGCGGGCGGCGGACGGGTGCAGGTCCACGGCCATCAGGAAGCAGGGGTCGAGGGGCCGCCAGGCGGGCGGGAACCACGGACCCATGACCTCCGGTTCCAGGAACCCCTTGATGCAGGCGGCCGGTTCGGAGATCGAGCCGATCAGCTCGCGGGCGGTCCCGGCCTCGGCGTCGAGGAGGACGTGCCGGACGGCCTCGGCGGGAGCCCCGACCTCGATCCTCAGCCCCCAGGGCATGTCCACCGGCGCCGGCGTCCGCCGCGAGACGGCCCACCCCTCGACCCACGAGCGCGCGATCTCCCGCATCCGTCCACTCCCCCAGACATCACGTAATGGCTCCTCTTGCAGTTTGGATATTACATGCGCAGGGGCGGCCGGCGGCTGGAACCCGGAGCCCCTCAGGAGAGGGCGGCCCGTACGGCATCCCAGTCGGCCGGCATCTCCGGGTGGCGGGCGCGGAGTCCGGTCGCGACGTCCTTGAAACCGCTGGACGTGGCGATGCAGACGGCCGGGCCCTCGCCCCCGGTGCCCCTGCCCCTGGTGCCCGCGGTGCCGGCGGGGTGCGTGCTGCGGCGGGCGGCCAGCCCCGCCGCGGACGACAGCTCGAACCACATGCCCTGCGCGGCCAGTTCGTCACGCGCCGCCGCCATCCGGGCGTCCGTGAGGGCGTGCGCGGTGCCGCCGCTCTCCCGTACCGCGATCGCCCCGCGGTAGCTGCTCACCGCGCAGTCGATGGCGTACGCGTCCGTGGCTCCGACCGGGACCCGGGCGGTCGGGCGGCCGGTGCGCAGGGCGGTGGCCAGGGGTGCCCCGGCGGCGGGCTCGCAGGAGTGGATGCGCGGGACCCGGTCGGCGAGGCCCAGGATCTCCAGCTCCCGGAAGCCCTTCCACACGCCGAACAGCAACTCGCCGTAGCCGGTGGGCACGTACACGTCGGCGGGCACCTCGCCCAGTTCCAGGAAGACTTCGTACGCGATCGTCTTGTAGCCCTCGGGGCCGAAGGGGTGGCCGGTGTGGGCCTCTGGCGTGAAATTGCCGACCGGGTGGTAGCCGAGCTCTTCGGAGACCCGGCGCACCAGCGGCCACACGGCCTCGCGAGGGGTCACGGTGAGCACCGTCGCCCCGTACGCGCGCAGGAACGAGGCCACCGCGGGCGGCGCCTCGGGGGAGGCGAACACGGCGCAGCGCAGACCCGCCCGGGCCGCGTACGCGGCGGCGGACGCGCCGTGGTTCCCGGAGGAGGAGACGACCACCCCGGGCGCCCCCGAGAGCAGGGCGCGCTCACGGCCACCCGGTTGAGCCGGTCCTTGTGGCTCCAGGTCGGGTTGCGCGACTCGTCCTTGATCCAGATGCCGTCGGCGAGGGGCACGAGCGGGGTGTTCCCCTCGCCGAGCCCGGGGGCGGCGAGGGGCGGCAGCAGCGGCGCCCAGCGGTCGAGCCCGTGCGCGGCGGGCCGCCCGAACAGCTCCCCGGCCGGTACGTCGTCGTAGGCGTACGCGATGTCCAGCGGGGCGGGCGCCTTGTCGAGGGAGGTCTCCGGGCAGCCGCCGAGGCGGACGGGGGTCAGGGGGTGCACGACCGCGGGGTCCGCGAGTGAACGCTGACCGGTGGCGCGGGAGGTGGTGGCGGCAGCGTGCCGGTCGGGTGTGTTCATGGGCATGCCGCCATGCTCACACGGGAGTTGCCGGGCCGGGTGGCACACGGGCGGCTGCCGCCGGGGCGGGGCCCCGGTCCTATCCGGGGTCGACCACCAGGTCCGCGCGGTGCCGGCCGCGCGCGATGAGGCGGGCGTTGGCCTCGTCGGAGCGGGCGACCCAGGCCCGGGCCGCGGCCGGGTCCTTGCCGTGGTGGACGTGACGGTCGATCAGGCGGCGGGTGCGCACGGCCTCCTCGGGCGCGAGGTACCACACCTCGTCGAGCAGGGGGCGCACCTGCGGCCACTCCCCCTCGTCGTGCAGGAGGTAGTTCCCCTCCGTGATCACCAGCGGTACGGACGGCTCCACCGGGATGCTCCCCGCGATCGGCTCCTCCAGGGAACGGTCGAAGGCCGGGGCGTAGACGGTGGCCGGTCCGGCCTCGCGCAGGCGGCGGAGCAGGGCGGCGTAGCCGGCCGCGTCGAAGGTGTCCGGGGCGCCCTTGCGGTCGGCCCGGCCCAGCCGGAGCAGTTCGGCCTGGGCCAGGTGGAAGCCGTCCATCGGCACGACGACGGCCGCGCCCGGCCCGAGCGCCTCCGCCAGCCGGGCGGCGAGGGTGGACTTCCCGGAACCGGGCGGCCCGGCGATCCCGAGCATCCGCCGCCCGCCGCGCGCCGCCCAGGCGCGTGCCCGCGCCACCAGCTCTGCCGTCGTGTCCATCGCCACCACCATGCGTGCCATTGCACCATCCCTGCGTAGTGGCTGGGCACGGGGCGGCGCACGCCCAGCCTGGCCGAGCGTGCACCCGAGCTTCCCGGGACGCTGCCCCGGACCCCGCGCGGGCCTCAATCGCCGGGGGCTGGGGTTGGGCGGTTGGGGCGGGTCGGTGCGCCGTGCAGCGGCGGGCTGTCGGGGCGCCGCCCCGGACCCCGCGCCTCAAACGCCGGCGGGGCTGGGTTGCCCCCGCTGGAGCGGGGGCGGCACCCCGGACAACGGCGGGCTGTCAGGACTCCGCCCCGGACCCCCCGCGGGCCTCAACCGCCGGGTGGGCTGGGGTTGGGCGGCTGGGGCCGGTCGGTGCGCCATGCAGCGGCGGGCTGTCGGGGCGCCGCCCCGGACCCCGCGCCTCAAACGCCGGCGGGGCTGGATTGCCCTCGCTGGAGCGGGGGCGGCACCCCGGACAACGGCGGGCTCTCGGGACTCCGCCCCGGACCCCCCGCGGGCCTCAACCGCCGGGTGGGCTGGGGTTGGGCGGCTGGGGCCGGTCGGTGCGCCGGGCAGCGTCAGGCTTTCGGGGCTCCGCCCCGGACCCCGCGCCTCAAACGCCGGCGGGGCTGGGTTGCCCCCGCTGGAGCGGGGGCGGCACGCCAGGCAACGGCGGGGGCGGATTCGGCGGCGGTGGGGCGTCGGCGGTTTGCCCCGGGCTTCCCGCGCCCCGGCTCAATCGTCGGCGAGGCTGGATTCGGACGGCTCAGGCTGGGCGGATGGGGGCCGCGGTGCTCCGCCCCGGACCCCGGCCTCCGGCCGCCGGACGGGCTGGATCGGGTCCCGCCGTGCCGGTCCGCCGGGGCGGCCCGCGCACGGCTGGATGTCGCCTGCCATCACCGCACGCCGGGCGGGGAGTTGCCGGCAGCAACGGGACAACCTCAGCCGCTCCCCGTGCGTCCGATCAAGCATGATGGAGACCTTTGACGCCGATGACATCCCGGACGGTGCGGAAGAGGGCGAGCTTCGCCCTGGCCCGCTGTGGCGGCACGCCCTGTGGGTCCTGGGGGTCACGGTGTCGGCCCTCACCGCGGCCTGGATCATGTCCGAATTCCGCCTCGGCCCGCGGGACTTCGGCATCCCGAGCGCCGCACCCGGCTCCCCGTGGCCGCTCCTCGCCCTCGGCGGGGCCACGGGCCTGGCCGCCCTCGGCCTGCTCCGGGCCACCGCGGCCCGGATCCCCGTGTACGCCCCGGGCCGGGTCGGATTCGTCCTGCTCGCCCTGGCCGTCCGCCTGGCCCTCGCCTTCCGCCCGGAACCCCTGCTCCTCGCCGCAGGCACCACCGCCGTACTCCTGGGCGCGGCGCTCTGGTCAACGTACGCGATCTGGACCCACCGGAGTCGCGACCACCGCGCCGCGGGGCACAACTCCATCCCCATCAAGGCGTGAGGCGGCGGCGCGCCAGCCGCCGACGCCAAAGCGCGGGCCCCGGGCCGGGGCCCCGAAGACCCCCCACCTACCGGCACCCACCCTCCAGGCCTCAGCGGCCCCAATCCAGCCCCGCCGGCGATTGAGGCGCGGGGTCCGGGGCGGAGCCCCGGCAGCCCGCCGCTGCGGGGCGCACCGACTCGCCCCAGCCGCCCCGCCCCGTACGGCCGCCCACACCCGAGGCACAAGACCCGGGGCCCCCGACGACCCACCGACGCCAACCCCAGCCCCGCCGGCGATTGAGGCGCGGGGTCCGGGGCGGAGCCCGGGGGTGGGGCGGGTCAGTGCAGCGGGGCCGGTTCGCCCGCGCGCACCGCGCGCAGCGCTCGCGCGACGCTCTCCTCGTTCTCGCCGACCGGCGCCACGTAGCCGATCACCTCGCGCGCCGCGTCCTCGCCCAGCGTCCGGCTGATGACCCAGGTCGCGAGGTACTGCGAGGCCATGCAGCCCCCCGCCGTGGCGACGTTCCCCTCCGCGTGGAAGGGCGCGTCGAGGACCGTCACGTCGCAGGCCTCGACGAAGGGCCGGCTCGTCATGTCCGTACACGCGGGCATCCCGTTCAGCAGGCCCAGCCGGGCGAGGACGAGCGCACCGGAGCACTGCGAGCCGATCAGCTGCCGCGAGGGGTCCAGCGGCAGCCGGGCGAGCAGCCCGTCGTCGGCGACGACCTCGCGCGCCTTGATGCCGCTGCCGATCAGGACCACGTCGGCCTCGGTCACGAACTCCATGGGCCGCTGCCCGGTGACGTCCACCCCGTTCATCGACGTGACGACCGGCGTGGGTGTCGTGATGAACGCCTCCAGCCCGTCCCGCCGGCACCGGTTGATCAGCGCGGAGGCGATGAAGCTGTCGAGTTCGTTGAACCCGTCGAACGTGACCACCGCTACCTGCACCACGATTCCTCCAAGATCGAAACGTGCCCGCAGTCTCCCCGGCCCGCCTCCCTCCGGCACAGGGCCAATCCCGGGAGATTGGCCTGCCCGGGAGGCGAGCCCGGCGAGGATCCGGCCCGACGCCGCCCGGACGGGTCGTGAACCGGTGGGGCGACGTGGCCGGTGCCGGGGGCCATGTCCGGCAGCCGCACCAGGGCGGGGGACGGGTGCAGCAGCAGCAGCCGGACGACTGGTGATCACGCGGCCGGGGGCGGGGGCGGAGCCTGCCCCAGCACGTCCACCGCCAGGGCCACGGCCTCCTCGGGCGTGGCGAAGCAGCCGAGGTCCGGGGTGATGAAGCCGCGGCCGACCCCGTACGTGCCGTCGGTGTTGGTCATCAGGCACGGGCCCGTGAGGGCCAGGTCGGGGCGGGGGGCGGTCGAGAAGCGCAGCGTCCGGTGACTGGTGAACGGGTACAGCACGCGCAGCTCCGGTGCCGCGTACCCGGTCTCGATCAGCGCGTGGTACCGCTCCCCCCAGTCCGTCGCCAGGTCGGCCGCCTCCTTGCGCATGCCCTGCCACTCGGATTCCGTCAGGCGTACGGGATCGTTGTCGGGCACCTCGAAACGGCCGGTCAGGCGTACGAAGGGGGCGGCGTGCGGGATGTCGGGGAGCGGGGTGCCGTCGTGCCAGGCCCGGGCGGCCCGGGCCAGCTGCGCGAGGTCGTCGGTCTGGCCGTCGAGGAGGGCCGCGCCCTGAAACGATTCCTCACCGCGGACAGACCACTGCCGTTCGTCCGCCCAGGCGCGGACGTGCAGCGGCGCGCGGTGCGGGAGCGTGCTCGGGACGGACGCGACGAGCAGCGGCGAGCGGTCCGAGGCCTCGACCGCGACACCGTCGAGGCAGCCGGCCCCGGCGGCTCGCAGGGCCGCGGCGAGACTGCCGCAGGCGGCGACGTCGGGGTGGGCGGCGATGTCGGCGTGGGCGGGGTGGAGGACGGCGGGTTCGCGAGGGGGCGTCGGCACGGTCCCCGATTCTGCCCCAGCCGACGGGCGCGGCGGCAGCCGGCCAAGCAGCGGGGCGGGCGGTGCATGCCGGCGGAGCGGCTTGCGCGGCGGCCGGGTGCTGCGGTGGAATCCGCGCAGGCGGGGCGCAGGCCGGGCGCAGGCGGGGGCGGTCGCGGGAGCCGCGATGGCGGCGGCGGTCACGGCGGGCGGCGCGGCATCGGCACCCGCGCGGAGAAGGAGCGGTTGATGGACGCGACGAGTGCTCTCGACGGGGTGCTGGAGCAGGCGCACGCGGTACGGGTGAGCCCCGTGGACGGGTCCGGGGCGCCGGGCGGGATCACGGTGGGCCTCGCCGCTCCGGCGGAGTTGGCGCGGCTGCGGGCGGCGATGGCCGTGGAGGCGCTGCCCGGCTCCCACTGCATGTGCCTCGGGGACGTCCGCTTCGAGTTGCTCGACCGGGACGGCGGGCGGCTCGCCGTGGTCGTCCTGCACCACGGGGTGTCCCTGAGGTGGGGGCGATGGGACGGCGACGCGGTCCTGGCGGACGGCCGTCTGCTGCTGGACTGGCTCGCCGGGCACGGAATGCCGGGCCCGCGGGAGCGGTTCGAGGCCGACCGCGGACGGGACGACGAGGGGACGCGCCGCAGTTTCCTGCGCGAGGTCGAGCGGATCGTCAACGAGGTCGCCCAGGAGCGCCGGACGCTGGACGAGGGGACGGCCTGGTTCGCGGGCCTCGGACCGGCCCGCCGGGAGCAGGTGTTGGACGAGCTCGCCCGCTACGCGATGCAGGCCCACGTCACGGCCGCCGACGGCCGTAGCGGGGTGGCCCGTTCCGGGGTGAAGCCCACCGCCGATCCGGCCGTGATGATCTGCCTGGACCCGCCGCGGACGGGCTTCTCGGCTCTGCCCGCCGGGGAGCACGTATCGGCGTTCCGCGTGCTCGTGTCCGTGTTCGCGGTCGCCGACACCCGCCGCAGGGAGAACTCCTGCAAGGGCGCCTGCGGGCACGCGTGGCACAACCTGACCGGCTGACCTCCGGGCGGCGGCCGAGCCGCCGGGACGGGGTCGGTCCGAGCCGGGCCGGGCCGAAACGGGCCGGAACCGGGCCGAGTCGGGCCGGAACGGGCCGGGCCGTGCCGGAGGGCCGGGGCTACCGCGGCGGGAGGCCGTACGGGACTGCCCCTTCGGGGTCCAGGGCGTCCGCGCGGGAGCGGAGGGCGGTGGCGATCTCGTCCCAGGACGGCCCGTGCAGCTCCAGGTTGAGGGCCGCCTCCCGCATCAGCGCCGGGTCCTCGGGGCGCTGGAAGAGGGCCAGGCGGTAGGCGAGGTTGCGGACCCATACGGGGAGGAGGCCGTCGGCGCGGTGGGGGCAGAGCTCGCGCAGCATGGCGAGGATGTCCTCGGCGTCGGCGAAGGTCAGCTCCTCGGTGAAGAAGTGGACGGGGTGCTCGCGGATCGCGCACGGGGGCGTCGGGCCGTACTCGTCGCCCCAGATGCACCGGGCGTGGTCGGTCAGCGTGGCGTGCATGTGCATGCCCTGAACGTACGCGAACGCGGGCGGAAGCCGGGGCCCGGGCGGGGGGCCGCAGGGACGGTGGAGGCCGGGTGCCGGAGCCGGAGCCGGAGCCGGGGAAACCCGCGTGCTGCACGGCAGGGCCCTGACGTAGGTTCAGCCGTATGCGAGGAAGCGGCTGGTGGCCGTACCTGGAGGAGCGGACGCGGCGGGAGGTGGACGCCGAGGTGCTGCGCGACCGCCGGATCTCGGCCGTGAAGTCCGTCTGGGAGGCGCTGCGACCGCTGGGAGTGGGGCTCCACGAGGCGGAGCGGGTGGTCGAGGCCCGGTACGAGGTCCTCGGCGACCGGGTGCGGCGCGCGGCGCCCGATCCGCTCGACACTCCCGCACTCGCGGCGCGGGCCGCCGCCCTCCCGGGCCGGGTGCTGGCGGTGGAGGCGGTGTGGGACGGGGACACCGTGCACGACTGGTTCGTACTGCTCCTCGCGGTCCTGGCGGACCCGGACGGGGAGGGGCACTTGGCGACCGTGTACGGCCGCGCCGACGGCACCTCTCCCGGCCGGGCCGCCACCGAGGCCGGCCGGGCCCTCGCCGACCGCCTCCGCGTCCCGTTCCACTTCCCGTCTCCGGACGCTCCCGGGTACGAGGGCCCGCGCTGGCGCACCGTCCGGCCGCAGGCGGTGCCGGGGCGCGCACGATCCGCAGGAGCCACCGGGTCGGCCGGATCCGCCGACGGACGGAGGCGCGGCGCGCGGCGCGAGCGGTTGTGATCGGGCAGCGGGGAATCCGCGAGGCACATCGGTGGGAAGGGCCCGCCGGGCCGCGGGTTCAGGCGCGTGCCCACCGGTCCGGGCCGGTCCGGTACAGGACGCACCGGCGGAGGGGCCCCTCGGGCACGCTCGGGTCCTCGAAGTCGTCGGCCGGGTCGCGGGTCATGCCGATGCGGCGCATCACGGCGCGGGAGCGGACGTTGTCCGCGGTGGTCGAGGCGAGCACCTCCGGCAGTTCGAGGGTCCCGAAGGCGAACTCCAGGCAGGCCAGGGCGGCTTCGGTGGCGTAGCCGTTGCCCCATGCCGACCGCTTCAGCCGCCAGCCGACGTCCACCCCGGCGAAGGGCATTCCGGCGTCCACCTCGTCCAGACCGGCCCGACCGAGGAACTCGCCCGTCCGCCTCGATTCGAGCGCCCACCAGCCGAAGCCGCGCGCGTCGAAGCCGGCCCGCATCCCTGCCACCGCGGCGTCGCTCTGCTCGCGCGAGAGCAGCTCGCCGAGGTGGGCGCGGACCTCGGGGTCGGCGTTCATGGCGGCCCACGGCTCCAGGTCGGATTCCCGCCACCGGCGGAGCAGGAGGCGTTCGGTTCGCAGCTCTGGCATCCACCCAGCCAACCCGGCCGGAGCCGCGCTGTCGACAGGTTTTGTGCCCGCCGCGTCCGCTGCGCACGCCGTCAGTGGCCGCGCGGGGCGTACATGATGACGGCCATGCCGGCGAGGCAGATCAGAGCGCCGGCGATGTCGAAGCGGTCGGGGCGGTAGCCGTCGGCGACCATGCCCCAGGCGAGGGAACCGGCCACGAAGACTCCGCCGTACGCGGCGAGGATGCGGCCGAAGTTCTCGTCGGTCTGGAAGGTGGCCACCACCCCGTACAGGCCCAGGGCGAGGACTCCGGCGCCGACCCAGGCCCAGCCCTTGTGCTCGCGCAGGCCCTGCCAGACGAGCCAGGCACCGCCGATCTCGAACAGGGCGGCGACGGCGAACAGGGCTGCGGAACGGGCGACATTCATGCCGGCGACGCTACCCGCGGGCGGCGCCCGGTCCGCCCAACCGACCCGCCTCGCCCCGCTCTCACCCCGGGGCCGGGGCCCGGGCCGGGGCCGGGGCCGGGGCCCCGTCCGCCGCTCCGGACCGATTGTCAGTGGCGGGTGCGAGGATCAGAACATCAAGTCGGAGATCGGAAAAAGGGGATCCGCCATGTCCGGAAGCCAGAACTACATCAATCACGTCGCTCTCGTTCTGGACGCGAGTTCGTCCATGTCCCATCTGAGCGGCAAGGTCGTCGATGTGGCGGACCAGCAGATTTCCTACCTGGCCCGCCGGTCGCAGGAACTCGACCAGGAAACCCGTGTCACGGTCTACGTTTTCGCGGACACGGTCGAGTGCGTCATCTACGACAAGGACGTGCTGCGGATGCCGTCCCTGAAGCAGCTGTACCGGCCCGGCGGAATGACGGCCCTGATGGCGGCCACCCTGAAGTCCCAGCGGGAACTCGCCCAGACGGCCCAGCTCTACGGCGACCACAGCTTCCTGACGTTCGTTCTGACGGACGGGCAGGAGAACGCAAGCCACCGCTGCCCGGACGCCAAGGGCAAGAACCCGCGCCAGCTGGTGCAGGCCGTGGCCTCGATGATCGAGACCCAGGAGGACAACTGGACCCTGGCCGTGCTCGTGCCGGACCAGATGGGCAAGCGCGAGGCCGTGCAGTGCGGATTCCCGAAGGACAACGTCGCCATTTGGGACGCCACCAGCACGCAGGGTCTGGAAGAGGCCGGACAGGTGATCCAGGAGGCCACCGAGAAATTCATGGTGGGCCGCACCAAGGGAATCCGCGGATCCCGTGCCGTGTTTTCCACCGGCGCCGACGCAGTGAACACGGAAACCATCAAGGCGGCCGGTCTCACCCCGGCCGATCCCTCGGCCTACCAGCTCATTCCGGTGGCGCGTGAGGCCGCCATCCGGGAATGGGTCGTGGAATCCGGGCACACCTACCGCACGGGTTGTGCGTACTACCAGCTGAGCAAGTCGGAGAAGGTCCAGGCGCGCAAGCAGATCGCGGTGCTGGAGAAGAAGACGGACCGGGTGTACACGGGGCCGGAGGCCCGGGCGCTGCTCGGCCTGCCGGACGCCGAGGTCCGCGTCAAGCCGGACCACAACGACGAGTTCACCATCTTCGTGCAGAGCACCAGCGTGAACCGCAAGCTCGTGCCGAGCACGCGGCTGCTGCTCATGACCTGATCCCGTGCCGTCCGAACCCTTGCCGCGGCGACCTGCCTCGCCAATGATGCTGCGGGCGCGTCGGGGCGGGCGCGGCACAGCGCCGCGTCCGCCGGTGAGTCCTGCCGTGACCGATCGCCCCGTCCTGCGTTCATGACGCCCACTCAGGAGGCCCGCCTTGGGGACCCGGACCAGTCAGCGCATGCGGAGAGCGGCCGCCGTCACCGGGGCCGCGTTCGCCCTCGTCCTCGCCCTTCCGTACACGGCCTTCGCGGCCCCGCCTCCGGCCCTGCCGGGCAACGCGTCGAGCCTGGAGTCGACGTTCCAGCCGGCGTACGACTACGACACGGACGGCTGCTACCCGACACCGGCCATCGGGTCGAACGGGGAGCTGAACGGCGGCCTGAAGCCGACGGGGGCGCTCAACGGCAACTGCCGCGACGCCTCGGACCTGGCGAACACGAACGGCTACTCCCGCGCGGCCTGCAACAACGGCTGGTGCGCGGTGGTGTACGCCTTGTACTTCGAGAAGGACCAGGCGCTCTCCGGGATCAGCCTCGGGGGGCACCGCCACGACTGGGAGCACGTGGTGGTGTGGAGCCAGGGCGGCGAGGCGAAGTACGTGTCCACCTCGGCGCACGGGGACTTCACCGTCCACGCGCGCGATCAGATCCGCTGGGACGGCACCCACCCCAAGATCGTCTACCACAAGGACGGCATCGGCACCCACTGCTTCCGGGCGGCGAACCCCAACGACGAGCCGCCGGAGAACCACCGCGGAACCTGGCAGTTCCCCACGCTCGTCGGCTGGGACGGCTACCCCGCGGGGCTGCGCGACAAGCTCGCCCAGGCAGATTTCGGCAGTGCGCACTTCGGCCTGCGCGAGGACTCCTTCGCCTCCCACCTGGCGAAGGCGAAGCCGGCGGGGATTCCCTTCGACCCGTACGCGTGACGTGACGGGGCGGGCGGCGGCCGGCAGTACCGTCCGTCGCCCGCCCCGCCTGACCGGGCGACCGCCGGACTGTGCTTCACGGGCAACCGGGTCATCATGGCGGTAGGGCAGTACGCGGTACGCCCGAGCCACCCCGGAGGCGAGTCGCACACATGGACGAATCACGCAGAGCCTGGGTCACGACGGGGTTCGTGGTCGCAGTGATCCTGCTGGACCTCTTGGCCATCATCCTCATGAACGTCCTCTGACCGCGGAGCGGGGGCGGACCCGTCGGGAGACCGGGGCCGCCCTCCGTCCGCAGACCGGGTCCCTCCGCACACCAGGCCCCTCCGCAGACCGGGTCCGTCCGGAGGCCCGGCCCGGCCCCGCGCCCGGAGGGCCCTCACACCCCGGACAGGTCGATGCGGAACATTCCGCGGCCGTGGGTCACGCAGACCAGGGTCTCGTCCATCCAGAACAGGTCGTCGACCGAGCAGTTGGCCGGTCCCTCGTTCGTCGGCGACCAGTTCGTGCCCGCGTCCTCGCTGGCGAACAGGCCCACCTCCGTGCCGCAGTACAGGAAGGCGGTCCGCCGCGGGTGCACCGCCACCGCCCGTACGGGGGCCGCGGGCAGCGTGGCGGACAGGTCCGTCCACTGCGCACCCCCGTCCTGCGTCACCCACAGGTTTCCCGCCTCGAAGCCGCCGAAGGACACGTACGCCGTGTCCGGGTCCTCCGGGTGGGCGGTGATGCACGCGCAGTAGCGCTGGGGGCGCAGCGGGCTCGGGCCCATCACCCCGACCCGCTCCCAGACCGGCGTCACGGCGGTGCCGTTCACCGTACGGAAGAGCAGGCCGTCCAGGTGCCCCACCCAGATGACGTCGGAGTCGGCCGGGGACACCGCGATCGCGCTGATCTCCGAGCCGGCGGGCGGCTTGACCGACCTCCAGGTGGGGCCGGAGGTCCGGGTGTTCGGGGTCCGCGCGTCGTTCGTCCGCCACAGGGACATGCCTCCCCCGAGCAGCCGCTGCGGTTCCCGCGGGTCCATCACGAACGGGGCGATGAACAGCGCCTGCTGGTTCATGGCATCGGGAATGCGGAACGGCAGGGGCTTCCAGTCCCAGTCGGGGATCGCGGGGTTCCAGAACTGCCCGCTGATGTACCGGTCGGGGTCGTTGGTCGTGCCGCCGTCGGTGTTGCGGTGGATGTTCAGGAAGACGTATTCCCCGTAGAAGATGTCGGGCTCCTCCGGGTCCACGGCGCACCAGCCGCCGTCACCGCCCTGGAACTCGGTCCAGCCTTCGGTGCCCGTCGCCGGGTCGAAGCAGAGGGTGCCGTTGTCCTGCGCACCGCCGATGATCTTGCCGGTGGCGGTGCTGCCGGCGCCTCCGAAGAACTGGGTGACCCCGTAGTTGTTGACCAGCTCGGTCCAGCCCCGGACGAAGGGCGGCTCCGCCTCCGTGCCCACCTCCGCCAGGTCCTCGGCCTTGAACACCCCGCCGTCGTTGCCGAAGAAGACGGTCCGGTTCCGCACCCCGTCGTAGGAGGGGTGCGAGACGATGGTGTGCTGGTCGGCGTGTGCCGATTCGGGGTGCCACCAGGTGCTGATCTCGGCCAGGTGGTCGCCCCCGTCGGTGCTGCGCCACAGGTCGACCCCGCCCGTGAGGACCAGGTTCGCATCGGTCGGGTCCCCCGCCCAGATCGTGTTGCCGTACCAGCCCTGGTCGCCGAGGTAGTCGGCGATCCGGCCGCTCGGGTCGAGGGTCTTCGTCACCCGGTACGTCAGTCCGCCGTCTTCGGACCGCCAGATGCGGCCGGTCTTGGCCTGCACCGAGGCGTACACGATGTCCGGGTCGTGCACCGCGTACGCGAGTTCCACGCGCCCGGACCACTGGCCGTGCGCGGCGGGCCGCCAGGTGAGCCCGCCGTCCCGGCTGGCCCAGGCCGCGCCCGCGCGCCGGGCGCCCGCGACCGCCCGGGAGCTGTCCCCCGGGTCGAAGGCGACGTATCCGACGGGAACGTCCAGCACCTCGGTCCACACGGCCCGCGCCAGATCGGTGCTGCGGAACAGGCCGGACTCGGTGGCCGCGAGGAGGACCTCGCCCGAGGCGGACACGGCGATGCGGTTGACGGCGCGGAAGTCGGCGTTCTGGGTGGCCGGGAGCGGGTGCCAGGAGGCGCCGTCGGTGGTGCGGAAGATGCCGTTGCCGCGGAGGGCGTCCATGTTCTGGAAGCCCTCGCCGGTGCCGGCGTACAGCGTGTCCGGGTCGGCGGGGTCGATCGCCAGGCAGGCGCAGGCGAGGTTGGCGAGGAAGTCGTCGACCGGCGCCCACTGCCCGCCCCCGTCCCCGGTGTGCCACACGCCGCCGCCGGCGCTCGCGGCCCACATCCGGTCCGGCTGGGCCGGGTGCACGACGATGCCGCGGGTGCGGCCGCCGATGTTCCCGGGGCCGAGCCACTCCCACCGGGGCCGGGCCAGCCCGGCGGTCCGCTCGATGCGGCCCGGGTGGCCGGGGCGGCCCGCGGCGTGCCGGCCCGTCGGAACCCCGGCCGTCTCCGGGGGCGGGGCCGTCGCCCGGGCCAGGGAACGCCTCTGCTCGCGCGCCGTCCCCCGGGCGTGCTCGGGGACCCGGCCGTCGTCCCCGCGTTCCTGTACGAGCCGGAACCGCGCCCGCGCGGTGGGCAGGTCGGGGTAGTTCAGGCGGCGCAGGGCCTTGCGGACCGACGCGGCGGGCAGCTCCTTGAGCGACTCGTTCGTCACCCCGCGGGTCTCGCGCAGCAGCCTCACCTGCTCCACGCTGATGTCCTTGGCCTGGGCGATTTCCTCGTCCGAGACAGCCATGTCCGCCTCCTGGTGTCGCGGGGCCGCTGCGGGCCGTTCACGTCGGGTCGGGCCGGTGGGTGCGCCCCCGCTAGGGCCGGAGCCGGTGCGGACGGCTCGGGGTGGCCGGGTCGGAGGCGTCGAGCACCACCTCCCAGAGCACGGAGGCGGTACGGGGGTCCGTGGCACGGAGGACGACGACCTCGGGCGTTTCGGCGCCGGTGCCGGTGCCGGTGGTGGTGGCTGGGGTGCCGGTGCCGGTGCCGGTGGTGGTGGCTGGGGTGCCGGTGCTGGTGCCGGTGCCGGTGGTGGTGGCTGGGGTGCCGGTACCGGTGCCGGTGGCGGCGGGGGTGCCGGTGGTGACAGTGGGGGTACCGGTTCCGTCCGGCTCCGGTGGGGCCGGGTGCACCGCCAGTTCCATGCCGAGCTCGCCGGCCCGGCCGTACTCGACCACGTCGGGGGCACCGGAGGCGGGGACGGGCGCCGGCGACCCGGCCGCCGGCTCGGCCTCCGGATCCGGGTCCGCGGCCGGCGCCGCCGCAGCGGGCAGCGCATCCACGCGGGGAACCGTCACGTCGACGCGCAGCAGCCCCTGCGCCGCACGCGCGGCCGCACCGTCCCGGCCGCCCGTGATCTCGGGCCCCGGAGGTGCACCTCCGCGGTACAGCGCCCGGGCGGTCCACGGGAGCAGCACCGGGTTCCGATCCGTCCCCGTGCCGAGCGTGAACTCCGGGCCGTCGTCCAGGCGCGGGCGCACCCAGTCGGGCAGGTCCACGCGCGCCGAGGTCCACCGTCCGCCTCCCGTACCCGCGTCGATCAGCTCGACGACGGGAAGGTTCGGCGCGTCCTGCGCCCCCGGGACACCCACCCGCAAGGCCACCACCGTCCCCGCAACCAGCGCACACGGCCGCAGTCCCGTGCCGTACCGCCACACCACCGCACCGGTGTCCAGATCCAGTGCGACGAGTGTGCCCCGGCGGTCGTGCACGACCGCCCGCCGCCCGGGCACATCGGCGACTCCGCGTGGGATCCTGGCCATCCGGCCGCTCCGGCAGACGTGCCCCGGCTCCGAGCCGGAGCTCACGTCCAGCGTCTCCCGCCCCCGGGGCGGCGGCAACCGGGGGCCGGGCCGGGCCATCGCCCACCCGCTCCCGGCCACCGGCCGCCCGCTCCCGGCTACCGGCCGCCCGCTCCCGGCTACCGGCCGCCCGCTCCCGGCTACCGGCCGCCCGCCCCCGCCGCCCGGGCCCCGTCCGGGCGGCGGAGCATGGCCAGGCGGCTCGCCGTGCGGTCCAGGTCGCGGGTGAGGGCCCGGTCGGCAGGAAGGGTGGCCAGGGGGTCGGAGCCGATGAGGACCAGGCGTACGTCCCGGTCGCAGGCGACGTCCACGAGGTTCGCGAACCTCTGCCGCCCGTCCGCGGAAGCGTCGGCCAGCGGCGGTACGCCGTCCAGGACGAGCGTGGTGAACCGTTCCGCCAGTGCCAGGTAGTCGGGGACCGCCGTCGCCGTCTCGCACAGCGCGTCGAAGCCGAACCAGACCAGGTCCCCGCGTACCGCACGGGCCGGCAGCTCCCGCAGGTGGGCGGGGGCGGCGGCGGCCTCCGCGGGCGCCGGTGCGGTGAGGCCGGCCGCCTCCAGCGCGGCGCCGTCCGGGGCCAGGCACAGGCCCGTCGCGAACCGGCGCCCGCCGCCGCCCGCCGGGTCCCGGCGGAAGTCCACCGGCCCCGAGACGTCCAGGACCTCCATCCGCTCCTCTATGAGCGTGATCGTCGGCTCGAACAGGTGGTGGTAGAGCGGGTCCGGCATCAGTCCGGCGGGCGGGTAGTTGGAGGTGGTGACCAGGGTGATCCGGCGGTCGAGCAGGGTCCGGAAGAGGCGTGCGATGAGCATCGCGTCACCCGCGTCGTGGGCGTGGAACTCGTCGAAGACCAGGACCCGGCTGTCCCCGATCAGGTCGTCGAGGGCGCTGTCGACGGCGCTCTGCCCGTCGCGGCGGGCGGCCGGGCCGGTCACCCCGTCGTGCAGCCGCCGGAAGAAGTCGTGGAAGTGCAGGCGGCGCTTGCGCCCGTCGGGCAGCCCCTCGTAGAAGGTGTCCACCAGCCAGCTCTTGCCGCGTCCGACCGGTCCCCACACGTACAGGTCGCGCGGCCGCTTGGGGAAGGTCCATGCGGGCCGGGCCAGTTCGGCCGCGAGGCGGGCCAGCCGCTCGACGGCGGGCTCCTGTTCGGGGGCGATGGCGAAGCCGCGCTGCGCCGCGGCCTCGTGGAAGTGGCGGCGCATGGCCTGATCGTGCTGGTACACCGGAGCAGCTCATCCGTTCATGTGGTCGGTTGGGTGAGGGCGGCGGAGCCGGTCGGTCACTCGGGTGCGGGGGCCGCGGCCGCCGTGACGTCCACCGTCCCGCGGCCGCCGTCCACCCGGATCCTGTCCCCCGTCCGGATCCGCGTCGTGGCGTTCCCGCATCCGACCACGGCCGGAATGCCGAGCTCCCGCGCCACGATGGAGGCGTGCGAGAGGTTCGCGCCCACGTCCGTGACGATCGCCGAGATGCGCGTGAACAGCGGTGTCCAGCCGACGTTGGTCACCGTGGTCACCAGGATCTCGCCCGGCCGGACGGACTCGCCCTCCTCGACGGTGGCGACGACCCGGGCGATGCCCTCCGCCACGCCGCCGGACGCGGGCGAGCCGGCGACCGTGTCCGCGGCGGGCGCCGTGTGGTGCGCGTCGTACAGGTCGGCCCGCCGGTCCGGGTCGGCGGCCCAGGCGGCGGGGTCGAACTCGCCCCGGATCAGCGTGGGGTAGACGGGGAGCGCGCGGTAGCCCTCGTACGCGGCGCGGCGGGCCGCCACGGCGGCGAGCGGAGCCCGGTCGCCGCCGAGCACGGCGAGGATCTCCTCGCGGGACAGGAAGAACAGGTCCTCGCCCGCCCCGCTCAGCTCGCCGGCGCGCAGGACGAACGTGCGCAGCAGCCAGAAGACGCGGGCGACCTCGGTACGCGCGGCCTCCCGCAGCCGCGCCGAGGCCACCCAGCCGTCCAGCGCGGCGCGGATGCCCGCCACCCGGCGGGGGTGGGCGGCTGCCAGCCGGTTCCAGGCCTCGGTGCGGGCCGCGTTCTGGCGGGCGAGCCGCAGCTCCGCGTCCTCCTCGACCGTGCCGAGCGCGGCGAGCTGCCGGTCGAGCCACTGCGCGTCCTCGGCGGGCCGCGGGAGGGACACCTCGAACTCGTGCGGGCTGCGGTGGCCGTACGTACGGAGGTAGGTCGCGCGGTCGGTCTCGCCGCGGGCGAGCCGTTCCAGGCCGAGCAGGGGTCCCATGCTGGCGAGCCGGCCCTCGTCGCCGAGGCCGGTGGTGAGCAGGTCGGCGTCCTGTGCGCCCACCAGGGCTTCCAGGGTGCCGCGCACCTTGACGAGGGAGTCGCCGTCCCCGCGGGTGGCGGCCTGGAGCATGTGGCAGCAGCGGCGGAAGTACGGGGCCACCTGCACCTCCCACAGGGCCGACAGGGCCGCCGCGCTCTCCGCGGCGCAGACCCGGGCCCGCAGTTCCTCGCAGCGTGCGGGCGCCTCGTCCAGGAAGGCGGGCAGCTGCTTGCCGTTGGCGCGGATCCGGCTCATCACCGCGAGGGCCTCGCCGAGGGTGTCCCGCCAGACCTTCAGCCGGGACGCGGGGAGGAGGGGGATGTCCATGCCCTCCGGGAGGCGGCCGAAGACCAGTTCGTTGGCCCGGGCGAACTTCCGGCCCTGCCCGAACGCGGCCGCGAGGGTGGCCGTGACGCTGAGGTTCATGTAGAAGCGGCCGCCGATGTTCCCGTACATGGGGCGCCCTTCCAGGTGGGCGCCGACCATCACGTCGCCCATGAACGCCTTGACGAAGGACCAGGTGGCGGGGGTCATCACGTCCGGGACGGCCTCGCCCAGGTTGGCGCTGGTCCAGAGGGAGTCGGTGCCGGTGCTGTCGTTCCACACCTCGGGGCGGGGTGCCGGGGTGGTGGTGATCGGGCGCGCTTGCAGGATGCGGAAGGAGCCCGCCTCGCGCGCCCACTCCACGTCGCGCGGCTCCCCGTGGAGCTCCTCGACCGCGAGGCCGAGCCGGGCGAGTTCCGCGGCCTGTGCGGGGGTGAGGACCGGGGCCGTGCGCAGATCGGCGGGGACCGGCCGTTCGGCGGTGCCCTCGGCGGTCGGTACGGTCATCACCTCCTTGGCGGCGATACGTTCCTCCACGACGGCCAGGCTCGCCCGGTCGAGAACCAGGGTGTCGGGGGTGACCAGCCCGCTGACCACCGCTTCGCCCAGCCCCCAGGCCGCGTTGACCACGAGCCGGTCGGTCCGTCCGCCGAGCGGGTCCACGGTGAACATCACCCCGGCGGCGTCGGCGGCCACCAGCTCCTGCACGACCACGGCCGACGAGACCTCCTCGTGAGCGATGCCCGCCCTGGCCCGGTAGGCGAGGGTCCGATCGGTCCACAGGGAGGCCCAGCAGCGCCGGACGGCGGCCAGCAGCTCGGCCTCGCCGGTGATGTTCAGGTACGTGTCCTGCTGGCCGGCGAAGGACAGGTCCGGAAGGTCCTCCGCGGTGGCCGAGGAGCGTACGGCGACCGGGCGCGCGCCGTCGCCGAGTTCCGCGTACGCCTGCACGACCGCCCGTTCCACGGCGGCGGGCAGCGGACCCTCCGCGAACAGCGCCCGGATGCGGGCCCCCGTCCCCGGCTCCACCCCGCCCTCCGTACCGCCGGTGCCGGCAGCAGAGGCTGCGGCGAGCTCCTCCCGGATCCGGTCGGCCACCCCGGTCGAGGTCACGAACTCCCGGTACGCGGCGGTCGTCACGTGGAACCCGCCGGGCACCGGCAGTCCCGCGCGGGCGAGCTCGGAGAGCGCCGCCCCCTTGCCGCCCGCCGTCCCCAGCGTCGCCGCGGCGGCATCCAACGACAGCACGAAGTCCATGCCCTGATCCCCCAACTCGGCGCCCGAGAAAGGATCATGATGACACCGTCCCGACCCCGTGAACAGATCTCCACCCCCGAGGCCCCCGGCCGACGCACCCCACCACCGCCACCGCCCGGGGCCCCGGCCCCCAGCACATCATCCGCGGTCACGAGGTCCGCCGGATCGTCGTCGGCCCGCAGGGCGTCGCCCGGCACGGTGTCCTGGCTGAACGGGTGTCGCCTGCACGGACGCTACGAGCGCAAGGCCGAACACTTCCTGGCCTTCGTCGGCATCGCCGGCATGGTCATCCGCTACCACCGGTGCAGTACAACCGCCCTGGAGGTGGTTGGCTAGGCTCCGGATCATGTGGAGACAGGCAGCGACAGCAATCTTTCCCGGCGTGGGCTTCCGGGAACCGGCCCAGGCATCCGATCTCGTCGCGGCGGAGACGCGACTCAGGCGAACGCTGCCGGCAGAGCTTCGGCAATTGCTCCTCGAAAGCAACGGGGTAATCGGGCACACTCACGTGGACACCGTCTGGCCCATCGGTCAGATCGTCGAGAGGAACCTGCTCTTCTGGTCCGACCGGACGTTCGCGCAGCTCTACATGACGTTCGACGCCTTCCTCTTCTTCGGGGACAACGGAGGAGGCGACCAGTTCGCCTTCGTACAGAAGCCCGAGCGTCCCGACATCTTCGTCTGGGAGCACGAGAGCGACAGTCGTCGGTGGGTCGCCAACAACCTGCAGGACTACATCGGCCGTTCGCTCCAAGCCGATGGCGACGACTGGTATCAGTTGTAACGCGGCCGGCCTCCGATCATGAGCCGACACCAACCAAGACACCGTCTTGTTGGCGTCGGCATCGCGCCCGAGGTGGAGAAGGCGGCCGGGGAACACCACCTGGGCAGGCTCAAGGACGCGTTCGTCCTCAGCCGGTTCCTCATCTCACGGCTGCCGAAAAAGCGCCTGCACGCGTTCGAGCGGCACCTACCAGGACCCCGAGCACGACCGGACGGCCGACCGGGACCAGTGGCAGCTGCGCTACGCCGACCTGGGCCCGCTCGCCAACCGCCAGGTCGCCACGGTCCTCCTCCCGGGGGCCCGGCACGCCCTCGCCCGCGGCGAATCCGTCGACTTCGGCATCGCCCACATGGCAGACGCGACGATGACACTCACGCAGACCGGGATGCTGGTCGGCACACCCGCCTACATGGCCCCCGAGCAGCTGGAGGGCCGGCCGCCGACCACGCCCTGGGGCGCTCGGGGCCGTATCCCAGGGCGGTGCGGCCGGGACCGGCCGGATGCCCGCACCGCCGCAGGCCCGCGCGACCGCCGCGAGGACGCTCGTCCAGTCGGCCGGGACGGAGCCCTCCCTCTCGGTTCCCCGCCTGGTTCCGGAGCCGGCAGAGCCGTGGCTCAAGGCTGCCCTGCTGCGGGCATAAGGCTGCTACGTCATCAATACCGTGCTCCTCAGCACCGGCTGCCCGGTCCTGTGGCGGGTGGCGCCGGACCGGCGGCGCAACTGACGTGACGGCCCGCAGGAACCGTCGGGGTCCCGTTCCGCGTCCGGTCTTTTCATGATCATCTCACTTGCCGCCCTCGTACCCCTCCTCGCGCTCGGCTGTCTCGTCCTGCTCGTGCTGCGGGCGGTGGCGGCGGTGCGGCAGCGGTCGGCGGGGCCGGTGGTGAGCGCCGGGGCGTGCCTCATGGTCGCCTTCGTGGGGCTGGTCTGCGGGGCGGTGGCGTTCGTGTCCGGCCACCTGACGGGGTTCGACCCCACCGACCCGGGGTCGATCTGCAACGGCCGGGTGAGCCGGATGTTCCGGGACCCGTCCGTGCCCGAGGCGCACCTCGTCACCCGCTCCGTACTGCCGGTGTCCATGGTCTGCGAGGACTACCCCGGGGACCCGGACGCGACCGAGCAGGTGCCCGGGTGGGTCAACCCGACCGTCTTCACCGGCGCCGGGCTGGCCCTCACCGGCACGGCCGTGGCACCGTTCGCCGGCAGGCTGCGCCGCCGCCTGCGGGCATGACCGGGCCGGGTCCGTACGGGCAAGGCCCGGCCGGTACCCGTACGGGCGCGACCCGGCCGGTACCCGTACGGGCGCGACCCGGCCGGTATCCCCGGAACCCGCGGCGAGGCCGCGGACCCGCGATGAGCCTCCGTCAGACAGCGCGGGTTGCGGCACGTTCCAGGCGGAGATGCACGGCCGGCCACCTCGACGGCGCGGAAGGCGAGGGCGGGTTCCCCCGCCTTCCGACGGCACACCGGGCCCTCTCGGATCACCGCTCTCCCCCGCCCCTCCCGTCTCCCCCACCCCGAAGCCGAAAACAAGCCACACCAGGGGGTGTTGTTTCAGCCGCGCACGGCGTAGCGTGACCGCACCACCCGAAGGGGCCGGCGTCTCCCACCCGCTCTCCCCAGCGCCGGCCGGCGACGGCTCCGCCGCCCTCCCCCGCGCGGCGGGCCGTCGCCATCCCCCTCTTCCCTCTCCCCTCTTCAGCTCTCGGGTCGTCAGGCCCCTGTGCGGCCACGGAGTACGCCACCCGGCCACCCGGCCACCCCCGTACCCCGCACCCCGACCCGTGTCGGCGGACGCCGTGTTCCGCGTGGACCGGGGACCGGGCGGGTACGGGTACCGGCCGGGGCCCAGCGCGGGTGGGGCGGCGGGGAGGATGGCTGTGGGCAGGCTTCGGGGAGTGGCGACCGGGGTGCTCGTCGTGGCCGGGGCCGTCGCAGCGGCGGTCGTGGGGCTGGTCGCCGGGGTGGCGGGCGGATCCGCGCACTGGCCGGGCCCCCTGGACTGGCTGCGGCGCAATCCCTGGACGGCGACCCTCGTGTTCGTGCTCGCCGGCGCGGTGGTCTCGGTGCTCCTGACGCGGCTGGCCGCGGCCCCCGCCGCGGGAGCCGAAGAGCCGCCCCCGCCGTCGGCCCCGCCCGTGCCGGAATGGGTGGTGGACCGCGAGCAGGCTCGGCGGGCCGCCGCAGCGGTGCGCGGGCGGCGGCGCAGGACGGTCGGGATCACCACCGGGCTCCAGGGGGCCGGCGGGTTCGGGAAGACGGTGCTGGCCCGCTCGGTCTGCGCCGACCCGCAGGTACGGCGCGAGTTCCGCGACCGGGTGTTCATGGTGACGGTGGGCCAGGACGTGCGGGGGCGGGCGGCGATCGCCGGAAAGGTCGCCGAGGTCACCCGGCTGATCACGGGCGACACCACCGCGTTCGAGGACCCCGACCTGGCCGGCCAGCACCTCGGCCGCCGCCTGGACCGGCTGCCGCGGACCCTGCTGGTGCTGGACGACGTGTGGACGCACGAGCAGATGGCCCCGTTCCTGCACGGCGGCAGCGGGTGCGTACGGCTGGTCACCACACGGGTGCCGGCCGTCCTGCCCGACGGGGCCGGGACCGTACGGGTCGTGGTCGACGAGATGTCCCCCGCCCAGGCCCGCCGCGTCCTCACCCACGAACTGCCCGGTCTGGACGGCCGTACGGTGGCCGGACTGCTGGATGCCACCGGCCGCTGGCCGCTCCTGCTGCGCATCACCAACCGGCTCATCACCGCCGAGGTCGCCACCGGGATGGATCCCGGCGCGGCCGCCGCAGACGTACTGGAACGGCTGCACGCCCATGGGCCCGCAGCCAACGATCCGCACGAGGCGGGCGTCCTCGACGCCGGGGATCCGCAGCAGCGCGAGAAGTCGGCGGCGGCGACCTTGGAGGCGGCGCTGCGGCTGCTGCCGCCCGCGGGCCGCGAGCGCTTCGCCGAGCTGGGGGTGTTCGCCGAGGACGAGGCCGTACCGCTGTCCCTGGTCGCCGGCCTCTGGCAGCACACCGGCGGGCTGACCTTCGCCCGGTCCCGGGCCCTGATCCGGGAACTGGACAGCCTGAGCCTGCTGTCCTCGCTCGACAACGCGGCCGGGGGTTCGGTGACCCTCCACGACGTGGTACGCGACTACCTGCGGCACAGCCTGCTCGGCCCCGAGCGGATGAGGGCCGTGCACGCCGTCGTGGCCGACACGGCCGCCGCCGACCTGCCGCTCGCGCCGCCCCTGGCCGCGTGGACGGGATCCCCGGGCGGGGACCCGGGCGGGGACCCGGGCGCACGCGGAGCCGGCCGGGCCGGGGCGGCGGAGGCGGAGGCCGGGCCCGCAGGGGCGGCCACCGCGTGGTGGGCGCTGCCCGACGGCTACCTCGCCGACCACATCACCGGCCACCTCGTCGGCGCCGGCCGCATCCCCGAGGCCGAGGCCCTCGCCGGTGACATCCGCTGGGTGGAAGCACGCCTGCACCGCCGCGGCCCGACCGCGCCCTGGCGCGACCTGACCCGCGTGCCCACCGCCCGGGCCGCACGCATGGCCCGCGACCTGGCCCGTACGGCCCACCTGCTCGCGCCCACCGAGCCCGCCGACGCCCTCACCGCGGTCCTGCACAGCCGCCTCCAGGGCCTCCCCGACTGGGCGGAGCAGACCGGCCTGCGCCAAGGACAGCTCCCCGGGCCGCGGCTGACCAACGCGTGGCCGCCGCCGGACCTGCCGGACCCGGCGCTGGAGCGCACCCTGCTCGGGCACGTGGGGGAGGTCCGCGCGGTCGCGGTCCCTGCCGACGGCACGTGGCTGGTCAGTGCGGACGAGAGCGGATCCGTGCACGTCTGGGACCGGGCCACCCACACCCGCACCGCCCGGCTGGACGTGGGGAACGGGCAGGTGCGCGCGCTGGCGGTCGCCCCCGACGGCACCTGGCTCGCCATCGGACTCCGCGACGGACGGGTGCAGCTCTGGGACTGCGCCACCCGCACGCGCACCGCCGAATTCCGCGTCCACGCCTGGGAGGTGAGTGCCGTGGCCGTCTCCCCCGACGGGACCTGGCTGGTCACGGCGGGGGACAACGGGGCGGTGTGGATCCGGGAGCGGAGCGGGCATCCGCGCCCCCTCCCGCTCACCGGCCACCTCGGGCTGGTACGGGCGGTGGCGGTCGCCCCCGACGGCACCTGGCTCGCCTCGGCGGGCAACGACGGCACGGTGCGGATCTGGGACCGGGCCACCGGCGCCTGTACGGCCGTCCTCACCGGGCACGTGGGCCGCGTGGACTCGGTGGCGGTCTCCCCGGACGGGACCTGGCTCGCCAGCTCGGGCACCGACGGGCCGGTCCGGATCTGGGACCGGGCCACCGGGGCCTGCGTCCGGACGCTGTCCGACGGGTCCGCGGCCTCCCGGGCGCTGGCCGTCTCACCCGACGGCACCTGGCTCGCCGCGGCCGGAGCCGACGGCGCCGTCCGCGTCTGGGACCTGGTGGCCGGGACCTGCTCCGCCCGGCGCGGCCACCGCGCCGTCCGCGACGGCGCGAACGCGGTGGCGGTGTCCGCAGACGGCAGCTGGTTCGCCACTTCGGGCAGCGACGGGGCCGTGCAGATCTGGGACCGCGGCGCGATCGGGCCGGGGCGCGTCTCGACCACGGCCACCCTCGCCCTCGCACCCGACGCCACCTGGTTCGCCACCGCGGGCGGCGCCGGGACCGTGAACCTCTGCGAGGTGCACGCGGTCCCGGGGAGGCTGAAGGTGTTCCCCGGAAGCCCGTGGACGAGGCCGCCCCTGGTGGCGCTCTCCCTGCACGGTACGCGGCTGGCCGTAGCCGACGGGGAGCGGGCGATCAGGGTCTGGGACACGGTCACCGGCAGCCCGGCCGGTGAGGTCCACGGGGCCTTCAACTGGCTCCGGGCACTGGCCCTCTCGCCCGACGGGACCCGGCTCGCGGCCACCGACGACGCGTTCGGGCGGGTCTGGGACCTGGCCACGGGTACCCCGGTGCCCATCGGCCAGACCACCTCCGGGTCGAAGGCGCTGGCGTTCTCCCCGGACGGCACCTGGCTCGCCACCGCCGGCAGCACGGTGGCCATCCACGATCTGGACACCGACATGCGGTTCCCCTCCCCCGGCAGTGAGGCGAGGGGGGCCACCACGGTGGCGGTCTCCTCGGACGGCCTCCTGCTCGCCGCCGGCGACGAGGAAGGAGCGGTCCGGATCTGGGAGCGGTCCCGCCGGACGTACACGGCACCGCTGACCGGCCACACCGGACCGGTGACGGCCGTGGCCTTCTCACCCGACGGCACCCGCCTCGCCACCGCCGACGGCGAGGGCACGCTGCGGATCTGGGAGACGGCGGGCTCCGGTCTGCTGACCGTGCTCCGGACGGCGGGCGGACTGACCTCCTGCGCGTGGACCCCGGACGGCCGGCGTATCGCAGCCGGCGGCGAATGGGGCTTCCACCTCTACGAGTTCCGGCCGTGACGGCGGCCGGGTGCCGGTCACAGCTGCCAGTACGTGCCGCTCCGGGAGTCCACGTGCACGAGGTGCCGGCCGACGCGCACCACGTGGTGGTCCGGACCGGACCAGGACCCGGTGCCCTCCTCGCCGTCCTCGCCGTCCTCGCCGAGCGGCAGGGGGGTCCAGACCTCCAGGAAGGTGCTGCCGTCCGTGTTGGTGCCCCATTCGACGAGGTCGGCGCCCTCCCGGCGGAAGGTGCCGGTGTCCTCGCCCGGTTCGCCCGTCAGGTGGTGGAAGTGCACGCTGCCGTCCTCGTACGAGGTGACGCCCGCGAAACCGCGGCTGTCGGCGAAGTACGGTCCGGCCTGGAGCCAGACCACCTCGGCCCCGGGCCGGTCCGCGACCAGGGGGCCGCCGTTCCGGCTGATCCCGCGCCGCAGCCAGGCGGAGGGCTCGGGGACCGGGATGCCGGGGCCGCCGGGGGCCGGGGAGGCGGCCGGGTGCCCGTCGGGGGCGTCGGCCGCGGGCTCAGCCACCGGTGCCGCCGCCGTCCGCGGCCGTGTCCTCCGTCGCCGTGTCGTCCGTCGCCGTGTCCTCCGTCGCCGTGTCGTCCACGGCCACCAGCGAGAGTTCGATGTTCCCGCGTACCGCCTGGGAGTACGGGCAGACCGCGTCCGCCCGGTGCAGCAGCGGCAGCAGGTCCGCCGCCCGCCAGCCCGGGAGGGAGACGGTGAGGCCGACCGCGAGGCCGTAGCCGGCAGGGGTGTCGGTGGTGCCGAGCTGCACCTCGCAGGCGACACGGGCGGCTGCCGCGTCCGCGCCGAACTCTGCGGCCACCTCGGCCAGCGCGGAGGTGAAGCAGGCGGCGAACCCGGCGGCGAAGAGCTGCTCGGGGTTGGTCGTACCGGGCACCTTCTTGCGCGGCGGGGCCAGCCTGACGTCCAGCCGGCCGTCGTCGGTGACGACCGATCCGGTGCGGCCCCCGCTGGCGTGCGCGGTGGTCCGGTAGAGGGTGCGGGTGAGCGGTACGGTCATCGGTCCGGCCCATCTGTGCGACGAGGGAACGCTGCCCGGGTGCGGACAGCGGTCGGCGCCTGCCGGTGGGACAGCGCGCCTGGGCGCGTCGTCGTGCGTAACCGGGTACGGCGCATCTCGTCCGGGGCCCGGGACCGGGCCGCCGCACAATCTAGCAACCCGCCCCGGCCCACCGGGACCGCGCCGCGCGGTGACCCTCCTCACGACGGTTCCCGCGCGGGGCCCGGGCTGCCCCGCCCCGGGGTCCCGGGACCCGCGCCGGGGGCCTCGTACGGGTCAGCCGTTGGCCGTGACCAGCAGGGTGCGGGCCGGTTCGGTGCCGGAGAGGCGGCAGCGGTGCGGGACCTCGCCGCGGTGGTGGGCGCTCTGGCCCGCCGTCAGGGTCAGCGGCTCCTCGCCTTCGACCTCCAGGACCACCGCGCCCGACAGCACGTACAGGAAGTCCTCGCCGGGGTGCCGGAACCAGCCGCGCTCGCCCGCGCCGGGCTCGAAGTGGTGCTCGTAGGCCTCCATCAGGCCGCTGCGGCCGCCCGGGATGAGCACGCGGGCGATCTGGCCGGCGGCCTCGCTGACCCGGATGACCTGGGGGTCGCTCTCGTGGCTGACGGTGCCGGGGCGGTCCGGGGGCCGCAGGAAGGTGCCGGGGGTGACGTCCAGGGCTTCGGCGATCCGGTAGATGGAACTGAGGCTGGGGGTGGCCAGGCCGCGTTCGAGCTGGCTGAGGAAGGGCTGCGAGAGGCCCGAGCGGGCGGCGAGTGCGGCCATGGCGACCCCGCGCTGCTTGCGGCAGGCGCGGATCACCCGACCGACCTCGATGGCTTCGGGGGTGGGTTCGGGGCGGGACACGTTCGTGAAATTACCTCATCTTCCGGGGCCGCCCGGAGGGCGCCGGAACGTTTCGTACTGCTGCAACACGCTGTTCATAGACCTCGTCAATTATTGACCTCACTTATCGAGGCACTGATCGAGGTACCGATCGAGGCACGGAGCGAGGCAGCCGCTTGTCGGCCCTCCTCGGCCTCCTGCTTCACCTTCCGAACGAGGAGTTCCCGTGCACACCACCCCCTCCCCGCCGGGCCCCGCGGCCCTGGGCCGGCTCGGACCCGCCCTGGGTGCGGCCGCCGCCGCGCTCGCGCTGTGGTACCTCCTGGCCCGGTCGGGCGTGGTGGCCCCGGGGCTGCTGCCCACCCCGGCCCAGACCCTGTCCGCCCTGGCCGAGGGCGCCCGCGACGGCACCCTCGCCGGCGACCTGGCCGCCAGCCTGGCCCGGGCCGGGCAGGGGTTCGCGCTGGGGGCCCTGCTCGGCTCCGCGCTCGGCTTCGCCACCGGCTACCTGCCGCGGCTGTCGGCCGCGGTGACCCCGCTGGTGTCCTTCCTGCGGCCGATCCCGGCGATCGCCCTGGTGCCGCTGGCCACCGCCTGGTTCGGCATCGGCGAGACCGCGAAGCGGCTGCTGATCGCGTACGCGGTCCTGCTCGCGGTGTGGCTCTACGTGCACGACGGGGTCTCGCGGGTGCCGGCGACCCACCTGCGGGCGGCCCGGAGCCTGGGCGCCTCGCTGCCCCGGCGGTTCGCCGAGGTGCTGCTGCCCGCGGCCGCCCCGGCGCTGCTGGCGGCACTGCGGTACGGGGCCTCGGTGGCCCTGCTGGCGCTGGTGGCCGCCGAACTCGGCGGGGCGGACGCCGGATTGGCGTACCGGCTCCAGGT
This sequence comes from Streptomyces sp. NPDC030809, assembly GCF_055572195.1. NCBI lineage: Bacteria > Bacillati > Actinomycetota > Actinomycetes > Kitasatosporales > Streptomycetaceae > Streptomyces > Streptomyces sp. NPDC030809. The sequence goes on along the minus strand of NZ_JBVIDV010000015.1, from coordinate 19,413 downwards.
GGACGGCCAGTTCCTGCGGGTGGACCGGATGTTCGCCGGGCTGCTGGTCCTGGGACTCCTCGGGGTGGCCGTGGACCTGCTGCTGGCCGCGGCCGGCCGCCGGCTCGCGCACTGGGAGGCCTCATGAGCCGCCCGGTGCACGTCGAGGGCCTGTCGGTCGCGTACGGCGGCTCCCGGCGCCGGCCGGCCGCGCCGGTCCTGGAGCACACCGACCTGGAACTGCCCGCGGGTTCGTTCACGGCCCTGCTGGGTCCGAGCGGCTGCGGCAAGTCCACGGTGCTGGGCGCGGTGGCGGGCTTCGTGAAGCCCGCGGCGGGACGGGTCACGGTGGCCGGGGCCCCGGTGACCGGCCCGGGGCCGGACCGCGGTGTGGTGTTCCAGCAGTACGCGCTGTTCCCGTGGCGCACCGCCCGCGGCAACGTGGAGTTCGCCCTCAAGCGGCTCGGCCTCGGCCGGGCCGAACGGCGCCGGCGCGCGCTGGCCGCACTGGCCGAGGTGGGGCTCGCCGAGGGGGCCGAGAAGTACCCCGGCCAGCTCTCCGGCGGCATGCAGCAGCGGGTGGCACTGGCCCGGGCGCTCGCCGCGGAGCCCGAAGTGCTGCTGCTGGACGAGCCGTTCGGTGCGCTGGACGCGCTGACCCGGGCCCGTATGCAGGAGTTGCTGCGCCGGCTGTGGCAACGCACCGGGCTCACGGTGCTGTTCGTCACCCACGACATCGACGAGGCGCTGGCGCTGGCCGAGCGGGTGGTGGTCCTGGGCGGCTCCCCCGGCCGGGTACTCGCCGACCATCCGGTCCCGGCCGGCCCGCCGGACCCGGAACTGCGCGCGCTGATCGCCTCCCGCCTGTCGGGCGAGCACGAGGCGGCCCCGCCCGCCTGAGCACGGGGCAGCCGGCCGCTGCTCCGACGCTCCTCCCCTCCCTCACTCCCTCACTCCCTCCCTCTCACCACCCCCGAAAGGAACGTTTCCCCATGCTCAGACCCCGTGTTCTCGCCGCCGCCGTGCTGGCCGCCGTACTCGCCTCGGTCGCCTCCGGCTGCTCTGCCGGGGGCGGGGACGGCGGCGGCACCGCGGCCGACGGCCGGACCGCCGTCACCCTCGCCACCAGCGACCACCTGGGCGGTGCACCCGTACACCTGGCGCAGGAGCGGCAGCTGTGGGCCGCCGAGAAGGTGGACGCCAGGATCACCGGCCTCGCCACCGGACGGGACGCCCTGAACGCCGTACTCGGCGGGCAGGCGCAGCTCGGTGTGGTGGGCGACCTGCCGGCCGTGACCGCCGCCCTCGGGGGCCGCGAGGTCCGGATCGTCGCCGAGCTGTCCCGGTTCTCCGACTGGCGGCTGCTGACCCGCACCGACCGCCACGTCTCCGGCTTCGCGGCGCTCAAGGGCCGCAAGGTGGGCGTGCCGCAGGGCACCAACGTGGAGTACGCGCTGTCGCGCATGCTCGGCTCGGCACGGCTCACCGCGGCGGACGTCACCGTCGTGAACCTCGCCCCCAACCAGGTCGCCGCCGCACTCGCCCGCGGGGACGTGGACGCGGGCGTCACCTTCCCCAGCTTCTACGACGCCGCCCGCACGGCCCTCGGCGAGCGCTACGCCGAGCTGCCGTTCACCGGGTACACGGCACGCACCCTCCTCGTCGCCGGACCGGCCGCCGGGGACGCGGGCACCACCGCCGTGCTGCGGACCCTGCTCCGCGCCCAGCGCGAGCTGGCCGCCGACCCCGCGCGGGCGCAGCGCGACGTGGTGGCGCAGTCGCACGGGGCGCTCCAGGCCTCGTACGCGGCCGCCTTCCAGCCCAAGTACACGTACGGGACGAACCTTTCACCCGCACTGCTGGACCAGCTGACGGCGGAGGCGGCCTGGGCGAAGGCGGCGCAGAAGCTGCCCGGGTCCGCGGACCGCGCCGCCCTGCGCACCCGCCTGCACACGGCCCCGCTGAAGGCCGCCGACCCGGCCGCGGTCACCCTGCCCTGACACCTCCCCTGCCCTGCCCTTCCCTGCTCTCCCCTCCCCCTCCCGCACACCCCCAGCCCGAGCCCGCACTCCCGAACCTGCACTGGAGCACCCACACCCCATGAGCACCATCGACCAGAACACCCTGCGCCGCCGCGGACTCGGTCTGCGCGCCCACGACCCGGAGCGCAGCTTCGGCGGCTACACCCTCTACACCCCGATCGCCGGACCCGGCGAGGTCCGTCTCGTGGACATCGAGGGGAACGTCGTCCACAGCTGGAGCTCACCGCACCCGCCCGGCCGGCACGGCCGCCTGCTGCCGAACGGGAACCTCTTCTACCAGGGCAAGGACACCACCGGCCCGACCCTCTTCCCGATCTGGGACGTCTACCACGGCGGCATCTTCCAGGAGATCGCCCCGGACGGCACGGTGGTGCGCGAGGCCCGCCACCCCTTCCACCACCACGACGCCTCGGTCCTCGCCAACGGCAACCTCGTCATCCTCGCCGTGGAGCCGCTGGACCCGGCGGACGCGGCCCGCATCCGCGGCGGGATCCCCGGCTCGGAGGCCCCCGGCGGGGTGATCTACGGAGACGTGGTGTACGAGCTGACCTGGAGCGGCGAGGTGGTCTGGCGGTGGGCCGCGATCGAGCACCTCGACCCCGCCCAGGTGCCGCTGAACCAGCACTTCGCCCGCGAGCACTGGCCGATGGCGAACACCGTCAACGAACTCGCCGACGGCGGCATCGTGGTCGGCTTCCGCAGCGCGTCCACGACCGTGGCCGTGGACCGCACGGACGGCTCGGTCAGCTGGCGGATCGGCCCGGACGTCCTCGCCCAGCAGCACTACCCGCACGAACTGCCCGGCGGCACCGTCCTCGTCTTCGACAACGGCACCTACCGGGACACGACCTCGGTGCCGTACTCGCGGGTGCTGGAACTCGACCCGCACACCGGCGAAGAGGTGTGGTCCTACGAGGACAACCCGCCGCAGAACTTCTACAGCCCGTACATGTCGAGCGCCCAGCGCCTGCCCAACGGCAACACCTTCGTGGCGGAGGGCTCCTTCGGCCGCCTCTTCGAGGTGACCCCCGAGGGCGACGTGGTGTGGGAGTTCGTGGTCCCCGAGTTCGGCACCTTCGACGAGGGCGTGGGCCTCGAATCCTCCCGGGGCCTCCAGAACTCCGTCTTCCGCGCCTACCGCTACGCCGCGCAGGAGATCCCCTGGCTCAACGGCTCCTGATGCACCGGCCCGTCCCCGTCCCTGCCCCCGGCGGGGGCGGGAAGGGGGGCGGGGGCGGGACGGCCGGCGGCCGCCGTCAGGGCGTGTTCCGTGCCTCCAGGCGGGCCCGTACGACGAAGGCGTCGAGGGCGTCGTTCGCGCGGGTCTCCGCGGGGAGGGCGGTGGCGGTGCGGGCCTCCTGGAGGGCGTCGAGAAGGGCGTCGAGGTCCTGCGCCAGGAGCTCGCGCGCCGGGCCGGCGGCCGGCGCGTGCTCGGCCGCGACCTTGGCCTCGATCAGCTCCGCCAGGTAGCGCGGGGCCTCGGGGACCTCGTCGAGCAGGGTCGGCAGGTGGGCCTGCACCTCGCCGCTGCGCATCAGGTGCACCCCGGTCAGGGCGGCCCGGAACGCGTACAGCAGCGGCTTCAGCTCACCCGTCCGCTCGAACAGCCGCCACTGGGTCGCCGCGAACCCCCGGTAGTGGTGCGCGTGGTGCAGGGTGAGCACGCCGGGGACCAGCTCGCGCAGTTCCGCGTGTACCGGGGTGGTGTGCACCACGAGCGGGGAGAGCAGCTGCTCCAGCACGTACCCGTTGCGCCGGAGCATCAGCCGCACGAACTTGCGCAGGTCGTGCGTGACGAGGTCCATCTCGACCCCGTCCCGGTCCCACATCCGGCTGCGCGTCTCCTCCGGCTCCCGCAGACCCAGCAGGTCTTCGGCCGGCAGCAGGTGCACCCCGCGCAGGTCCACGTCCGAGTCCCGGGAGGGGAACCCGTAGAGGTGCGCCCCGGAGACGGTGGCGAAGAGGAGCGGGTCGGGCTGCTCGGCGACGACGGGGGTGAGGTCCAGGCTCAGGGCATCCAGCATGACCCCATGATCCCCGAGGCCCGGGAGCGGTCGGTCCCGGGCCCCGGCCCGCGGGCACCCGGGCGCCTGGTCACTTGCTCCTCCGGGCCGCGGACCCGGGAGGCCGCCACCCCGGCGGCTCACGCACCGCATCCGGAAGGCCGGAACGGGACGGACGGGATGCGGGTGCGCCATTCCGCCGCGGTCAGGCCGCGGCCGCCGGCCCGCCGGCAGACCTCGGCCGCGACGGCCTCGGGGGTGACCGCGTACCGGAGGATCGCGTGGTGGTTGCCGGAGGCGTGCAGGGTGCGGCCGTCCTCGGAGAAGGCCAGGGCCATGACCGCGCTTCCGCCCGTGTCCAGCGGGGAACCGAGGGGGTGCGGGGCGGCCGGGTCCGCGATCCCCCACAGCTGGAGGCGGCCGCCGGAATCGCCGACCGCGAGGAGGCGCCCGTCCGGCGAGAAGGCGAGGGCGTCGGTGCTGCCGGCCGAGATGCCGTCCGGTGGCGTGAGCTCGGCCAGGCGCCGTTCGCCGTCACCGTCCCACAGCGTCACGTTCCCCAGCGAGTCGCCCGCCGCGAGGCGGCGGCCGTCCGGGCTCAAGGCGAGGTCGGTGATGTTGTTCGAGCTCAGCCGCGGGTACGAAGCGCGGCGGCCCGGCAGGCCGAAGAGCGCTGCCCTGCCCCCCGAGAGGGTCGCGGCGAAGAACCGGCCGTCGGAGCGTACCGCCATCGGGGCACCGTAGGCGTACGAGCCGTCGGCAGTCGGATCGGCGAACCGCTGCTCCCGGCGCCGGTGGGCGAGGTCCCACACCTCGATGGAGTCCGTGCCGGCGGGCTCCTCACCGGAACCCTCACCGGTTTCCGCGCCGGAGTCCGCGCCGGAGTCCTCGTCAGGGTCTTCGCCGGTTTCCGCGCCGGAGTCGTCAGGGTCCGCGCCGGAGTCCGCGCCGGAGTCCCCGTCAGGGTCCGCTCCGGAGTCCCCGGCGCCTCCGGCCGTCTCCTCTGCCGGGCCGGCTTCGGGCGGCCGAGTCCCGGATGCCGTCCCCGAGTCCGCCCCCGCCTCGGCATCCAGACCGACGAGCAGCCGCGTACCGCCCGGTGCCGGCGCCAGCCCGGTGAGCCCGCCGAAGCCGCGGACGTCGACGTGCCCCGTCCGGCCCTTCCGTACGGTGAGCGCGACGGCCGTACGGGCGGGGTGGCGCAGGTCCAGGACGTGCAGGACCAGGCGGCCGTCCGCTTCGAGGGTGCCCCCGTGCGCGAGGAAACGGCCGTCGGGGCTGAAGGCGATGAGCTCGGGCCCTCCGCACTCCCCGCCCGTCCCCGGGTCCTTTGCCGGTCCGCAGCGTGCGGTGGGCGACTCGGCCAGGACCGCGCCCGTACGCGTGTCCACGAGGCGGACCAGGCCGCCTCCGGGGCCCGCTTCGACGGTGGCCAGCACCCGGCCGTCCGGACTCAGCCGGGTCTGCTCCACCGGCTCGCGACGGGTCTCGCGGTCGACGAGGTGGCCGAGGTCGAGGGTGCGGACCACCCCCTGCGAGTTGTCCGAGCGGTACGTCAGGGTGCGGTCCGCCACGTTCACGCGGAACTGGTCCACGTCCTCGAAGCCGACGGGCCTGCGCAGGACGGGATCGGAGCCGCCGCCCACCCGGAACAGCAGCAGGTCCGTTCCGCTCAGCCCCACCAGGAAGCGGCCGTCCGGGCTGAACCCGACCTGGCCCAAGCCGGGCTGTGCGAGGGAGGACAGCCGTTTCCCCGAAGCGGTGTCCCAGGTCACGAGCCCGGAGGCGGATGCCGTGACGAGCCTGCGGCCGTCCGGCGCGAACACGAGCGCCGCGTCGCGGCAGCCGCGCGGGCCCGGCGCCCGCTCCCAGCCGCCCGGACGGATCGCACCCCGCCGCACGTCCCACACCTGCGGCGGTCTGCCGTCCCGGCAGAGGGCCACCAGGGAGCCGTCGGGGCTGAGCTCGTACCGGCTCTCCAGCGCGCCCGCGTCGGTCCACAGGCCGTGCTCGAACAGCATGCGGCCGGTGGCCAGGTCGTACAGCCGGGTGTACTGGTCCGGGCGGTCGGAACGGTCGGAGCCGTCCGCCCCGTCCCACAGCTCCAGGGCGGTGACGGCCAGCACGCGGCCGCCGGGGCTGAACGCCAGGTCGACGCTCCCCGCGGGCGACGTCACGAACTCCAGGCGCTTCGCGGCCCGTCGGCCGGAGGCCAGGTCCCAGAGGTACACGCCGCCGTCCTCGTCCCAGGCGGCGGCCGTACGGCCGTCGGGGGCCAGGACCAGCGCCTCGTCGGATGCCACCCCGGGCCGCTTGACGGAGGAGAGGCGACGGCCCGTCCGCACGTCCCAGCGTTCGACGCGGCCGCCCGAGCCGCCGATCTCCGCGACGGCGGTACGGCCGTCCCGGCTCAGCGTGACCTGGGAGACCGAGGCTCCCGGGATGCGCAGCACGTCCCGGCCGCGCTGGGCGACGGCGCCGAACAGGGCGGACCGGGTCTCGGGGAGGTCGGCCAGCTGCCAGGCGGCCAGGCTGAGCCGCATGGCCTCCTTCGGCTCGGTGAGCCGCTTGCCCTCGGCGAGCGCGGCCACCCGCCGGGCCTCGGCCTGCACCAGCAGCCGGTCACTGGTACGGCTCTGCCGCCAGGCGGCCACACCCGCGACGAGGGCGAGCACCAGCAGCAGGGAGACGGAGACGGCGAAGGTCCGCAGGCGGCGGGTGGTGCGGGCGGCGGCCCGCTGCTCGCGGTCCCGCGCGGCGAGAGACGCGGCGAGGAAGTCCCCTTCGAGGGGGGTCAGTTCGGTGTTCCGGCCGGGGGCGCTGCCCGCATCCGCCACCGCATCGGCACGCGCAACCGCCACCGCGTCCGCGTGCACATCCGCCTGCGCATCCGCGTCCGCGTGCGGTGCGGGGAAGGCGTGCGGTGCGGGGAAGGCGTCCGCCGCCGCCGCGAGGAGCACCCCCCGGTACAGGGCCCCGGGATCACGGCCGAGACCGTCCCAGGCGCGGGCCGCGTCGGTGAGCCGGCGGTGCAGGCGCAGGCGTTCGCGATCGGCGTCGATCCAGCCCCGCAGGCGCGGCCAGGAGGCGATGAGCGCCTCGTGGGCGAGGTCCACGGTGCTCTCGTCGAGCGTGATCAGCCGGGCCCGCGCCAGCCGGTCGAGCACGAGCGCCGCCTCACTGGGCCCGGCGCCGCCCGGATCGAGCTCGGCCCGGTCCGCAGGGCGGCGGGTGTCGGGGGTGCCGTCGCCGGGGGCGATGAGGCGCAGCAGCAGGCGGCGGGCGAGTTCACGGCGGGCGGGGCTCAGGCGGCGGTACGTTTCCTCGGCGGTGCGGGTCACCGCCCCGTCCAGGCCGCCGATCGCCTCGTACGTGGCCAGGGTCAGGGAGCGGCCGCGCCGGTGGCGCCAGGTTTCCAGCAGCGCGTGCGAGAGCAGCGGCAGGCTGCCCGGCTCCCCTTCGGCCTCCGCCACCAGGCGGGCGGTCAGGGCGCGTTCCACGATCAGCCCGGCCACGGCGGCCGGCCGCACCACGGCCGCGCGCAGTTCCGCCGCCGTCATCGGTGCGACCGGCAGGGCCGCCCGTGCCACCCCCTCCGCGAGCCGCCGGTGCTCCAGGCAGCGGCCGTAGAAGTCGGCCCGTACGCCGAGCACCACGCGCAGCCGTGCGGCCGGGTCCTCGGCGGTGAGCAGCAGGTCGATGAACGCCTTCCGCTCGGCCGGGTCACGGCAGAGCGTGAACACCTCCTCGAACTGGTCCACGAGGACCCAGGTGTCGCCCTCCCCCGCGGCGGGCTCGAACGCGCGCGCGTGCGTGCGCAGCGGCTCGGCGCCGGGGGTCAGTATCCGCAGGGCCGCGGGCCGGCCGGGGACCGGCTCTCCGGCCGGACCGGAAGCGCCCCCCGCCGCCGCCAGCCGCGGGACCAGCCCCGCCCGCAGCAGCGAGGACTTGCCGCTGCCGGACGGGCCGAAGACCACGGTCAGCCGGTGTGCGGCGCAGTGCCGCAGCAGCGCGTCGGTGAGGCCTTCCCGCCCGAAGAAGAGGCCGCTGTCGCCCGGTTCGAAGCGCGCCAGCCCGCGATAGGGCGCAGCGCCTGCCCCACCGTCCCCGCCGCCGTGCGCGTCCTCCTCCTGCTCCGCGGCCGCCTCCCGCGCGAAGGCAGCCCGTTCGGCGGCCCGCCACCGCTCTTCCCATGCGGCCCGGTCCCCGCCGCAGGCCTCCACGTACGCCAGGGCCACGGCCGACGAGGGCAGTTTCTCCCCGGCGGCCGCCTGGGACAGCGCCGTGACGGAGAAGCCGGCCCGCTGGGCCATGGCCCGGTACGTCGGCTCCCCGGCCGCGCGGCGCAGCTCGCGCAGTGCGTACGCGAAGGCCTGCACCGGCCCGGCCGAGGGGTCGACCGGTTTCTCGCGACGCCCCACGGACCCGTTCTCCCTCCCCCTCCGCCGCTCTCCCCTGATCACGACGGCAGCGCGAAGCCCAATCTAGGAGGCTCCACCGGGACGAACCAGCACCTCTCCGGCCAATCGCCGGGGGTACCGGCCGATGCTCTGCGGAAGGGTCACTTCCATGTCCGCGACCTGTAACGACGTGCCGGAAGACGTGAATTCCGGGCCGGGGCGGGCATGCTGAGCGCACCAAACTGAACATACGTCAGTTGCCTGCCACGGGGGATCGTGATGAGCACCGTCCGCAACACCTTCCGGAACACCACCCATCTCACTCTCAAGATCGGCGCCCTGGGTCTCACCGCAGCCGCGCTGCTGACGACGACCGCCTGCCAGTCGGGGGGCGACGACAAGGCGGGGGACAACCCGTCGGCGAAACCTTCCGCCTCCGCATCGGCCTCGGCGTCCGCCGGCGGGTCGGCGTCACCGCAGCCGTCTGCGTCCGCATCCGGATCCGCATCCGCATCCGCATCCGCATCGCCCCGGCCGAGCGGCACGGATTCCGGCTCCGGCTCGTCCCACGCGCCCGTCTGCGACGTCTACGACACCGAGCTCGGCGTGGAGTTCGCCCTGCCTCCCGTGAAGGACGACGCGCGGCTGCTGCTCACGCTCAAGAACACCGGCGACAAGCCGTGCACGCTGTACAACTACCCGGTGGTCCGGCTCGAACAGGGCGACGGCACCCTCCTGCCGGTCATCGGCAGCAGCAAGCCCCGGTCCGCGGTCGTCCTCGCCCCCGGCAAGGAGGCGTACGCGGGCCTGCTCGCGCGCCAGGGCAACAAGGACGTCGGCACCCTGACGAAGAACCTCGCCGTCGCCCCGCCGAGCCGGAACGTGGACACCACGACGGGCGACGGCTCGCTCCTCGAACTCCCCTCCGGAGGGGTGTACGTGGACGACAAGGCGCGCGTGACCTACTGGCAGAGCACGTCCGAGGCCGCCGTGTCCCCGCTCTTCTCCCACTGACCCGCCGCCGGCGCAGCCCGCACGGTCCTTGCGTAAGGGCTGCGCCGAAGCCGATGCAGCCAGCCATGCTCCCTGCCTCATCGGATTGCCGATTTGCCTAAGAGCATTAGGCAAGTGCATCCTTTGCTCAGGAGACGGCGGGCTGTGGAGCGACACGGAGGACGGGGATGACGACGCAGGACGGGCAGGCCGCGCACGCGGAACGGACCGGCCGGACCGGTCCGTCCGGTCCGGCCGGTCAGGCTGGTCCGTCCGGTCAGGCTGGTCCGTCCGGTCAGGCTGGTCCGTCCGGTCAGGCTGGTCAGACCGGACGGACGGGCCGGATCGGCCTGACCGCCGAGCGCCTCGTCCGGGCCGGGGCGGACCTGGCCGACGAGATCGGCTTCGAGCACGCGACCCCCGCCGAGCTGGCCCGGCGGTTCGGCGTGAAGACGGCGAGCCTGTACTCGCACGTCAAGAACGCCCACGACCTCAAGACCAGGATCGCCCTGCTCGCTCTGGAAGAGCTCGCCGACCGGGCCGCCGCCGCAGTGGCCGGCCGGGCCGGCAAGGACGCGCTGACCGCCTTCGCGGACGCCTACCGCACGTACGCCCTCGAACACCCCGGCCGTTTCACCGCCGCCCGCTTCCCGCTCGATGCGGAGACGGCCGCGGCCGGCGCCGGGGTCCGGCACGCCCAGATGATGCGCGCGGTCCTGCGCGGCTACGACCTGCCCGAACCGCAGCAGACCCACGCGGTGCGGCTGCTGGGCAGCGTCTTCAGCGGCTACGTCACCCTGGAGGGCGCCGGCGGTTTCAGCCACAGCTCCCCCGCCTCCCAGGAGAGCTGGACGGAAATCCTGAACGCGCTGGACGCCCTCCTCCGCGCCTGGCCCGGCGCCCCCACCCGCTGACGCGACGAGGAAGACCCGAAGAGTCCCACCCATGAACACGCCCTGGATCACCACCGCCCTCACCGCCGACTACGTACGCGGCGCCCTCGACCTGGAGCACACCGGGCGCGGGATCCTGCCGCACCGGCTGCCCGCGTGGGCACGGCAGCAGATCCCCGACGGCCAGCTGGCCATGGCGGAGTCGCAGCCCTCCGGCGTACGGCTGGTCTTCCGCACCCGCGCCACCGCCGTCGAACTGGACGTCGTACCCACCAAGCGGGTGTACGCCGGAGCGCCGCCGCGCCCGGACGGGGTGTACGAGGTGCTGGTCGACGGGCGGCTCGCCGGCCGGGCCACCGCGGCCGGGGGCGATGTCCTGACCCTCGACATGGCCACCGGAACGGCCGAACACCGCCCCGGCCCGGCCCGCACCCTGCACTTCGACGGCCTGCCGGCCGGCGGCGGGAACGGGGACGAGGAGGTCGAGGTCGAGATCCGCCTCCCCCACGACGAAACGACCCTGCTGGTCGCCCTGCGCACGAACGCCCCCGTGCGGCCCGCGCCGACCGGCGGGCGGAAGGTCTGGCTGCACCACGGCAGTTCGATCAGCCAGGGCTCCAACGCCGCCACCCCGACGGGCATCTGGCCGGCCGTGGCCGCCGCCCTCGGCGAAGTGGAGCTGGTCAACCTGGGGTTCGGCGGCAGCGCCCTGCTGGACCCGTTCACCGCGCGCGCGATCCGGGACACGCCCGCCGACCTGATCAGCGTCAAGATCGGCATCAACCTCGTCAACGCGGACGCGATGCGCTTGCGCGCCTTCGGCCCCGCCGTGCACGGCTTCCTCGACACCATCCGCGAGGGACACCCCGACACCCCGCTGCTGGTCGTCTCACCCCTCCACTGCCCCATCCACGAGCACACCCCCGGCCCCAGCGCCCCGGACCTCACCGCCCTGCGCGAGGGCCGGATCCGGTTCACCGCCACCGGCGACCCCGCGGAGACCGCCGCCGGCAAGCTGACCCTCGCCGTGATCCGGGACGAGCTGGCCGGCATCGTCCGCCGGCGCGCCGCCACCGACCCGCACCTGCACCACCTCAGCGGCCTCGCCCTCTACGCCGAGGCCGACCACGCCGAACTCCCGCTCCCCGACGCCCTGCACCCGGACGCGGCCACCCACCAGCGCATCGGCACCCGCTTCGCCGCCCTCGCCTTCGGTCCCGGCGGCCCCTTCGCCGGGTGACGCACCGCAGGTCGAAACCCGGTGGACAGCCCTCCGCGCCCGGGCGATGATCACCGCGATGACCAGCGAACCCACCCCCCAGCCCCCGCGCATCCGCTTCGTCCCGCTCACCGCGAAGGCCCTGCGGGCGCTCGCCGACGGCGACCTCGCCGGCGGCAGCGCCGAGGCCGGGATCACCCTCCACGAGCACTTCGTCGGCGACCGGGCCCGGGCGATCTTCGCGTACCGCGCGGACCAGCTCGACCGTGAGCCCTCGGCGGCCCCCTGGACCACGAGGGCCGCCGTCTCCGAGCCGGACGGCACGGTCGTCGGCGACGCCGGCTTCCACGGCGCGCCGGACGAGAACGGGATGGTCGAGGTCGGCTACTCCGTCATACCCGAGTACCGCCGCCAGGGCTACGCGCGCGCCATGCTCCGGGCCCTCCTCGCCCGAGCCGCCGCGGACCCGGCCGTGCGCACGGTCCGAGCGCGCATCACCTCCGACAACACCGCCTCGCTGGCCACCCTGGCCGCCTTCCCCTTCACCCAGGTCTCCTCCCACCCCAACGACCACGGCACCCACACCCTCACCTTCGAGCTGCCCACCCCCGCATAGGCGGGGAGCGCCTGCCCGGCCGCACGACGGCCGCCGGAGGGGGACGGGCCTGCGTGGGAGCGTGTCCGAGCCTGAGTCGCTTCGGTCGCTTCGGTCGCTGCGAGGCGATGCGTCCCCGGGGGTGCCCTCCCGCCGGCGATCGGCCTCAGAAGCGGAGGCGGAAGCGGAGGCGGCAGATTGCCGCGTCCGTGTCCCGCCGTACGGCATGGGCGAGCACCGCGCCGCGCTGGTTCTGCAGGAGGCGTTGCCACAGCCGTTCCGGCTCGGTTTCCGGGATGAGGACGGTCACCTGGGTGCCGGGGTGGCGTGCCGACAACTCGCGGACGTAGCCCGAGACCGGCCGCCCCAGCGCGCGGGTGGGGGACACGAGGCCGACGAGGGGCACCCCCGGGTTCCACAGTTCCCAGTCGCGCCGCAGCGCCTCGGCCGCCCGCCGCTCTTCGGGGGCCGGATGGGTGACGGTGACCGCGAGGACCTCGTCGCCGAGCGAGCGGGCGGCGGTCAGGGCCCGGCAGGTCAGCAGGGACAGGCCGGAGACCGGTACGACGACCAGCGAGCGGGCCCGCGCGGGCGGCTGCGGGATGCGGCCCAGCTCCAGCCGCTCGCCGATCCGCCCGTACGTCCGGTGCACGGCCTCGAAGACGAGGACGAGCAGCGGCAGGGCGAGGACGATCAGCCAGGCGCCCTCGGTGAACTTGGTCGCGGTGACCACGACCGCCGACACTCCCGTCAGAACCGCCCCGAACCCGTTGAGGACGGCCTTCGCGCGCCAGCCGGCGGGGCGTTCCAGCGACCAGTGCCGGACCATGCCGACCTGGCAGAGGGTGAAGCCGACGAAGACACCGATGGCGAAGAGCGGTACGAGGGTGTTGACGTCCCCGCCGGAGCAGACGAGCAGGGCGGCGGAGACCGCGGCCAGCCAGATCACGCCGTGCCGGTGGACCTGCCGGTCGGCCTTGAGCGCGAAGACGTGCGGCAGGAAGTTGTCCCGGGCGAGCAGGCCCATCAGGACGGGCAGCCCGCCGAAGGAGGTGTTCGCGGCCAGCGCGAGCAGCACGACGGTGGCGAACTGGACCACGTAGAAGGCCGCGTTGTGGCCGAAGGAGGCGTCGGCGAGCTGGGCCAGGACGGTGACCCCCTCGACCGGCTGGAGGTGGAAGCGTCCGATGAGGACGGACAGGCCGATCAGCATCATCCCGAGCAGCGCCCCCAGCGCGACCTCGGTGCGCTGCGCGCGGCGGGCGGCCGGGGCCCGGAAGGCGGGCACGGCGTTCGCGACGGCCTCGACCCCGGTGAGGGCGGAACAGCCGGCGGCGAAGGCCTTGAGCAGGAGCAGCGCCCCGACCGTGGTCGCGCCCCCGCCGAGGGCGGAGGCGTGCCCGGCGGCCGCCTCGGTGGAGACCGGCCCGTCGCGGAGCAGCCCGACGGCGATCATCGCGAGGATCGAGCCCACGAACACGGCCGTGGGGATCAGGAAGGCCCGGGCCGAGTCGGCGATCCCGCGCAGGTTGACGGCCGTGACCAGCACCAGCACCCCCAGGCAGAGCCACACCCGGTCCGCGTGGAGGGAGGGGAACGCGGAGGTCAGGGCGGCCACGCCCGCCGTGACGGACACCGCGACGTTCAGCACGTAGTCGAGGACCAGCGAGGCCGCCGCCACCAGGCTCGTACGCCGCCCCAGGTGCCGCCCGGCCACGGCGTAGGAGCCGCCGCCGTCCGGGAAGGCCGCGATGACCTGCCGGTACGAGGCCACGAGCACGGCCAGGAGGGCGGTGATCGCGAGGGTGACGGGGAGGGTGAAGCCGAGGCCGTACGCCCCGGCCGCCGCGAGCACGAGCACGATCGACTCGGGTCCGTACGCGACGGAGGCCATCGCGTCGAGGGACAGGGCGGCGAGGCCCTGGAGCGCGGTGAGCCTGTGCCGCTCGCCCGCCGCGTCGTGCGGCGGCTGCGCGGCGGGGCCGCTCGGATCAGGCGGCTCCGCCCGGCCGCCCGGAGCCCGTTCCCGTCCGGTGGCCGCCGCGGTCGCCCCGCCCGTGTGCATCGCCATGTCGCCGTTTCCTCCGAGGTGAACACGTGAGGACAGCAGCCTCGGAGCCCCCGCCCCCCCGTCACCACCTCCCTTGGCGGGATCCATACGCCGGCGAGCGCACTCTTCACGCCCTCCATACGCCGGACCCGCCCGGAGCGTCCTGGGTGACGCGCCACAGGCGGCGGGGCAGGTCGCCCTCCTCGAACGGGTGCACCTCCCGGAGGGTCCACCCCCGGGCGAGGTCCTCGACCAGTTCCCGGGAGAAGAAGTGCACGGCGAAGCCGCCGTGTTCGTAGATGTCGTCGCCGTGGGCGGTGCCGGCGCCGTAGTGGGCGTCCCCGGTGTGGCGGACCGTGTAGACGAAGGCCCCGCCCGGCCGCAGCACCCGGCGCACCTCCCCGACCAGGGCATGGATCTCTTCGGTGGACAGCGCCATGCACAGCAGCATGTGGGCGAAGACGCCGTCCACGCAGGCGTCCGGGAGGGGCAGGGGGTCGCGCGCGTCGTGCACGAGGGTGGTGACCCGCTCGGCGGTGCCCTGGGCGCGGGCGGCGGCGCGCAGTTGGGCGAGGCCGGCGGCGGAGAAGTCGGTGGCCCGCACGGTGAACCCCTCGCGGGCGAAGTACAGGGCGTCCCGCCCGTGCCCGGCCCCCAGCTCCAGCAGGTCCCGGGGCCGCGCCCCGGTTCCGGTTCCGGTTCCGGCCGTACGGAAGACCTCGCGGGCGTGGACGGCCGGGGCGGAGGGCTGTTCGCCGTACATGCCGGGGTGGGACCGGTAGACCGCCTGCCAGTGCGCCCGCTGGGCGCCGCCGAGCCCGTCGTCCCGGCGCCCGCCCTCGCGGACGGCCTCCTCCGCGCCCGCGTCCTTGCCCTTGTCCTCGCCCGCGCCGTCGTCCGTGGCCACGTGGTCTCCCGCCCTTCCGGTTTCCGATTACAGCGCGCCCGTGTCGAGGTCCAGGCCGAAGGGCTGGGGCAGGCGGACGGCCGTCCCGAACGGATGCGGACCCTCCACCCGCGTGTACCCGAGACGCCCCGGCTCCGCGAACAGGGTCACCGATCGCTCGGCCCGGTCCACCAGCAGGTACAGCGGGGCCCCGTACTCCGCGTACCGCCGCCGTTTGACGATCCGGCCGGTGTCGGCATCGGCCTCGCCCGTCACCTCCACGACGAGCAGGGTCTGCTCGGGGACGAGGGCCCCGGCCCCCTTCGCCAGCTCCTCCGGCACCACCGCGAGGGCGGGCACGTACCAGTTCGGCGAGCCCGGCAGGTCCAGATTGCCCGAGCCCTCCAGGCACCCCAACTCCTCGACTCTGCGCGCGATTTGACGTCGGATCAGTCTGACGGCCCGTTCGCGGTCCCAGCTCGGCGCGACCGGCTCGATGACCCCTTCCACGATCTGCGCCCGGTCCCCGCGGATGTGCTGCACGGCGTACTTCAGGGCCTGCTCGGGATCGACGCCACCGCTGTAGTCACCGGCCGAACTGCTCATCCCACGGCTCCCTTCCGCGACTGCGCACCGCCCAGCGTATCGGCGGCCCTCGCCCGTCGGCCGCAGGTGGCGCAAGGCCCTGCGGCGGAGGGGCCGGCGGTGTGACAATCGATCATGCCTGTAACCAACCCGTGGCTGGCCGGCCCCTCTCCGAAGAAGCGCCTCGACCGGGAGCGTCTGGAAGAGCGCATCCTCAACCTGCTGTCCTCGCAGAACATGTGCGTGCTCGCGACGACGGGCCCGGACGGGCCGCTCGCGACCCCCGTGCGCTACTTCCACCTCGGTTTCGCGGTGATGTTCAGCACGGCGCCCGGTTCACCGAAGATGCGGAACCTCGCGGCCGACCCGAGGGCGTCCGTCGGGGTCTTCGCCCCCTTGGTCGGGCAGGCGAGCAGCCGGGGCGCCCAGCTCTTCGGCCGGGCCCGCGTGCTGTACGAGGAGGACCCCGCCTTCGCGCACTACTGGCCGGCGTTCCGCTGGCAGTCCGACCACGTGGAACGGTCCCGCTCCCTCGACGAACCGCCGCCCGGCCCCCTGGTCGTGATCGAGGCGGACCGGATCGTCTACACCGAGCACTGGCTGCGCCGCGAGGGCTTCGCACCGCGGCAGACCTGGACCAGGCCGCCGGAATCCTGACCGGCACACCGCCCCGCCCGACACCGCCAAGCCGCCCGCGCACCGCCTCGTGGCCCTGGACGGGCACGGCCGGATGCCGGGGCCGACCCACCGCGGCCCTGCCGACGGCCCTGCCCGCTTCCACCGAGGCGCGGGTTCGCTGGCCTTGGAAATCGAACACGTGTTTCTATTGGGGGGTGAGAGCAGCATTCCGTTTTCCTGAGGACCTCCTCGCGCTCGAAAGGGCCTGGGGGGACGCGTACGCCGACCTGGCGGACGCCCCGGTCACGGCCGGGACGACCGGGCTCAGGCGCCGGCTGATCAGCCTGTCCGGGCGCCTGTGCACCCACCCCTACTGGACGGGCTCCGCCGGCTGGCGGGCCGGCCGCGTCGAGCTGCGCCGCGCGGTTCGCGGCTGCGGGCACACGGAACGGCGGGAGGCGGCATGAGCATGCGCCCCGGCCAAGACATACCCGGCCCCCCGCACACCGGCGTGCAGCCTGCGGGCCACACGCCGGTGTGCGCGGCCGCTGCACCTGAGGGAGGCTGAACGGCATGGCAGCACGGTTGGTGATCCATCCTCCGGACGCGCGCGGCTGGCGCCGGGTCCGGTACGACGGCGTCGCGATCGGCGTGGCCCACCAGCCCTCCGACATCCTGGTCTTCCTGCAGACAGCGGGCATGGAGGACCCGGAGTCGCTGGACCTGATGGATCCGGCCGTGGTGGAGTGGCGCGGCGGGGGGCCCGAGACCTGGGCCGAGTCCCCGCCGTAAACCGGCGGGGGGGGCGGCCGGTCCGCCGGTCAGTCCGAGGAGAGGGCCTGGAGCAGGTCGCCGACCTGGGGGTCGGGCAGGGAACGGGCGACATCGGCCTGGGCCACGATGCCGACCAGGGTGTGCCCGTCGATGACGGGCAGGCGGCGGACCTTGTGATCGGCCATGGTCCGCATGATCAGGCTGGCGTCGTCGTCGGCGCCGATGGTGACGGCCTCGCCCTGGGCGAACTCGCCTGCGGTGCACGAGCCGGGGTCCTTGCCCATCCCCAGGACCTTCACCACGATGTCGCGGTCGGTGAGCATGCCCTTGAGCTTCTGGTCGGAGCCGCAGATGGGCAGGGCTCCCACGCCCAGTTCGGTCATCTTCTTCGCGGCTTGCAGGATGGTGTCATCCGCCCCGATGCAGGTGGCGTCGGGGGTCATGATCTCGCGTGCGGTGGTCATCTCGATGTCCTCCGGATCCGGGCGGTCGTGGACCAGTCGCCTGCCCCGGGTCCGGCGGGTCATGCACGGCTTCGGGGGGTTCGGTTCCCGCGGGCGAAAGCCGGTCGGGCTCGGGCTCGGGCTCCGGGCTGCGGCCTCCGCGTCCCTGGGGACGCCGGTTCCCGCGTCCGGTGAGACGTAGGACGCGGAGGCCGGAGGCCGGGGAGGCGGGGACGTTTCGGTGCCCGCCTGCGGGCCAGACGCGGAGCGGGACCGCCACGGTCCCGCCCCCGGGACTGCCCGGTCCCGGCGGGCGGCCTGCCGGAGGCGGCCGGCCGTTCCATCCGCAGGAGGGATGCCGTCATGGAGCTGGACCAGGCCCGGGCCCCGGTGCTGGAGGCCCTGCAGGAGTTCCGCCGCAGGGGGGACGTCGTCTACGGACCGCCCGGTCACAAGCAGGGCCGCGGGGTGGACCCCCGGGTGCTGGAGGTGGTCGGTGCGGACGTCTTCCGCTCCGACGTCCTGCTGCTCAACGGGCTGGACGACCGGCAGGAGTCCCAAGGGGTCCTCGACCGGGCGCAGGAGCTCATGGCGGACGCGGTCGGGGCGGAGCAGGCGTTCTTCTCCACCTGCGGCAGCTCGCTGTCGGTGAAGACCGCCATGCTGGCCGTCGCCGGACCGGGCGAGAAGATCCTGGTGTCCCGCAACGCCCACAAGTCGGTGATCGCCGCGGTGATCGTCAACGGGGTCGAGCCGGTCTGGGTGCACCCGAAGTTCGACGCCGAACGGCACCTCGCGCACCCGCCCGAGCCCGACGACGTACGCGACCGGCTGCGCGAGCACCCCGACGCCAAGGGCATGCTGCTGATCACCCCGACCGACTGGGGTACGTGCGCGGACATCCGCGGGGTGGCCCGTACCTGCCACGAGGCGGGGGTGCCGCTGATCGTCGACGAGGCGTGGGGCGCGCACCTGCCGTTCCATCCCCGCCTGCCGGCCTGGGGCATGGACCACGAGGCCGACCTCGTCGTCACCAGCGTGCACAAGATGGGCGCCGCCATCGAGCAGAGCTCCGTCTTCCACCTCCAGTACGACCGCGTCTCGCCCGAGGTGCTCAAGCAGCGCGAGGACCTGCTCGGCACCACGAGCGCCTCCACCCTCGTGTACGCCACCCTCGACGGCTGGCGGCGCCAGATGGCCCAGCACGGCCACGGCCTGCTGGAAGGGGCACTGGAGCGGGCCTGGCGCATCCGTTCCCGCATTGCGGAGCTGCCGGGGCTGAAGGTGATGGGGCGCGAGGTCGTGGACGAGGGTCTCGCCGCCGACCTCGACCCGCTGAAGATCGTCGTCGACGTACGCGGCCTCGGGATCAGCGGCATGCAGGCCGCCGAATGGCTGCGCGCCCACCGGAACGTGGACATCGGCG
Organism: Streptomyces sp. NPDC030809; assembly: GCF_055572195.1. Classification (NCBI taxonomy): domain Bacteria; kingdom Bacillati; phylum Actinomycetota; class Actinomycetes; order Kitasatosporales; family Streptomycetaceae; genus Streptomyces; species Streptomyces sp. NPDC030809. The sequence continues at coordinate 507 of NZ_JBVIDV010000015.1, read as the reverse complement.
GCTCCGACACGTGCCGGGTCAGCATCTCGGTCACGCTCGCGGACGACGACCGGACCGAGGAGACGCTGCTGACGGCGCTGCACGCGCTGGTGGAGGGCGCCGGGAGCATCCCGCAGCGGGCGGAGGTGCACCTGCCCCGGCCGGGGGCGCTGGAGCTGGAACAGGCCGTGCTGCCGCGCGAGGCGTTCTTCGCGGAGGCCGAGCACGTACCCGCCGAGCGGGCCGCGGGGCGCATCTCGGCGGAGACGATCAGCCCCTATCCGCCCGGGGTGCCGGCCGTGGCCCCCGGCGAGGTGATCACCCAGGAGGTCGTCGACTACCTGCGCAGCGGCGCGGAGCACGGGGTGCTGCTGCCCGATGCGGCCGACCCTTCGGTGAAGACGTTCCGCGTGATGGCGAAGAACTGAACAGGCGCGGGGGGGGGGGGGGGGGGGGGGGGGGGGGGGGGGGGGGGGGGGGCGCCCCCCCCCCCCCCCCCCACCCCCCCCCCCCCCCCCCCCTCCCCCC